>NZ_JAFMPL010000061.1:0-46436 GCF_019038455.1 Nocardia noduli | reverse complement strand
GTACTCGGTCTTCATCGACGACGGCGGCTACGACCGTGCCGAACTGTGGTCCGAACGGGGGTGGGCGCACCGGCGGGAAGCGGGGCTGGTCGCCCCGCAATTCTGGGAACGCGATCCGAGCGGACAGCGGTGGCGGCGGGTCTTCGGCGTGATGACGCCGCTGCGCCCACGTCAGCCCGTGGTGCATGTCTGCTGGTACGAGGCCGAGGCCTACGCGAGGTGGGCGGGTAAGCGACTGCCCACCGAGGCGGAATGGGAGAAGGCCGCGCGTTTCGATCCGGCGACCGGAAGTACCCGCGAATACCCTTGGGGTGACACCGAACCCGATGACGACACCGCGAATCTCGGTCAGCGCCATCTCGAACCGGCCGAGGTCGGCGCGTACCCGAAGGGGGCTTCGCCCGCGGGCGTGCACCAGCTCATCGGTGACGTCTGGGAGTGGACGGCGTCGGGTTTCGAGCCCTACCCCGGCTTCCGCGCGTTCCCCTACGCCGAATACTCCGATGTCTTCTTCGGCGGCGACTACCGGGTGCTGCGCGGCGGTTCCTTCGGCACCGATCCGGTGGCCTGCCGCGGCACCTTCCGCAACTGGGATCATCCGATCCGACGCCAGATCTTCGCCGGGTTCCGCCTGGCCCGTGATCTGCGCCCCGAGGAACGTTGATGTGCCGACATCTCGGCTATGTCGGCCCGCCCGTGCGTGTCGGTGACATGCTCACCCTCGGCACGCATTCGCTGCGCACCCAGGCGTGGGCGCCACGGGATATGCGCAACGGCGGCACCATCAACGCCGACGGTTTCGGTGTCGCGTGGTGGCGCGACGACGACGAGGACACCGTGTCGGTGAGCCGCTACCGCAATCCCGCGCCGATCTGGACCGATCCGGCTGTGGAAGAGGTTCTGCCGCAACTCGAATCGTGGGCGGTGCTGGGCTCGGTGCGTTCGGCGACGGTCGGCATGCCGATCGAACTGACCGCGTGCGCGCCGTTCACCGAAGGCCGCTGGGCCTTCAGTCACAACGGGGTCGTCCCGGACTGGCGTCGGACATTAACCGCGGTCGCCGCCGAATTCGCCGACACCGCAGCCGAACTCGGGGCGGGTGCGTTGTTCGACGCGGCCCGTCTACTCGAAGCCGAGTCGGCCACCGATTCCGCGACGCTGTGGGTTCTCCTGCGCGGACTGCTCGCCACCGACTTCCCGGACGGTGCGTGGACGGCCGCACCCGCCGCGCTCCGACTGCTGATCGCGGCGGTATCGGCGCACGCGCCCGGGGCGCGGCTGAATTTTCTCCTCGGCGACGGCGCCCAACTGTGGGCGACCACCTGGCACCATTCGCTCTCGGCCCTGGTCACCGAAGACTTCGCCATCCTGTCCTCCGAACCCTTCGACGACGATCCGCGCTGGCAGTCGATCCCCGACCGCAGTCTCGTCACCGCGCGTCCGGATCACCTCGTCGTCGAACCGCTTCCCGACCCCGAAAGGCTCGCGCCATGAACGCCGTACCGACACTGGAGACCCACCTCTCCGACGACGATCTGACCGCCGCCTTGCGGGCCGACGCCCTGCTCGGCCTGACCTCGGCCCCCAAATGGCTGCCGCCCAAATGGTTCTACGACGCGCGCGGCAGTGAACTCTTCGAGCAGATCACCGAACTTCCCGAGTACTACCCGACCCGCACCGAGCGGGCGCTGCTCGAACGGGTGGTCGGCGAGATCGCGCGCAGTACCCGCGCGGAGGTTCTGGTGGAACTCGGTTCCGGCTCGTCGGCGAAGACCCGGCTGCTGCTGAACGCGCTGACCGCCGAAGGCGCGCTGGAGACGTATGTGCCCCAAGATGTCTCGTCGTCGGCGTTGCGCGCCGCGGTCGAGGAGATCGCCGCCGAATTCCCCGCCGTCTCCGTCCACGGCGTGGTCAGCGATTTCACCGGAACCCTCGGCAATCTGCCGCGCGGCGGACGTCGCATGATCGCCTTCCTCGGCGGCACCATCGGCAATCTCGTCCCGGCCGAGCGCGCGGAATTCCTCGCCGGTATCCACGAAGTACTCGAGCCGGGCGAACAACTGCTGATCGGCGCGGGCCTGGTGATCGACCCCGCGGTGCTCGTGCCCGCCTACGACGACGCGGCCGGGGTCACCGCCGAATTCAACCGAAATGTGTTGCACGTACTGAACAATCGGCTCGACGCCGATTTCGTCCCGGAGAAATTCGACCATATCGCGGTGTGGGATGCCGAGAACGAATGGATCGAGATGCGCCTCGCGGCGACCGAGGCCACCACGGTCAAGGTCCGGGAACTGGATCTGACCGTCGAATTCGCGCCCGGCGAGCAGATGCGCACCGAGATCTCGGCCAAATTCCGCATCGACGGACTGCGGGGCGAACTCGCCGCCTCCGGATTCCGCACCGAGCGGGTGTGGACCGACCCGGACGACCGCTTCGCCCTGGTGCTGTCCGAGCGGGTCTGACCCCGTCTCGACTTCGCGGTTCCCCACCGTCGAGCCGGACCAGCACTTTCGAGAATCGCTGGGTAGAGCGGGCAGCATCGCTACTCGCTCTACCCAGCGCAGCCGGTTCCGAGCGGTCACTCCGGAGTCGTGCTCCGCTGTGACCGAGATCGGCCGCGGAATCCTGCCAGCGTCACACCCGATGCGGCGCCGACCACGGTGGTGACGGTGGGGATCGCGATCCACAGCGATGCCCGCAGTTGTCTGTCGTGAGCCGCCTCGCGATCTGCTGCGTCGAGTTCCGACGAAGTCTCGCTGGACAGCCGGGCGATCTCACCGGCCGGAAGCGGTTCGTAAGAACCCTCGTAAACGACTCGGCTGTGCTCGGACGGATTTTCGTGAGTCCACACACCCATGGCGGCGAGACCCAGCAGCAGGCCGAGGACGCCGGATATACCGATCGTTCTCCAGTGATCGCGCATGAGTCGACGCTCTCACATGACGCTTCGGTTGGTTCTCGGTGGGCGCTACCCGGTCGGGGCGACGACGGCGGTGAGCCAATCGATGAACGGGCGCATGGATTCCCAGGTCTTGCGGACCTCGGTGGCGGCGCGGGCGGTGGGGAGCCAGTCGGGTGCGCCGTATTCCTTGTGACCGGTGATCGACTTGTGCCGTAGGAGTTCGATGCGTGGGTGGTCGGCCTCGTATCCCTTGGGTTTGGTCTTCAATGTGTCGCCGCCGATGGCGAAACCCTTCTTGCGGAGTTTCGCCAGGATCGCCTCGAGTTCGGAACCGCGCACCTCGTCGTCGACGGTGGCGCGGTACCGGGCGATCTGCGCGGGGGTGCCGGAGTAGAAACCGCCGCCGACGAAGAGTCCGGCGGCGCCGATCTGCACGTACCAGCCGGTTCCCGGCGCGGTGCCGACCACCGCGCCCTGCGCGGTCTTGTACGGCAGTTTGTCCTTGGAGAACCGGACATCGCGGTAGGGCCGGAAGATCTTCGCCGTTCCGAAATCGGGTTCGAGCAGGGCGGTCAACGCGACCATCGGCGCGCGCACCGATTCGTCGTACACCGCCTTGTGCGCATTCCAGAACGTCTTCGAGTTGTCGGCTTCGAGGTCTTCGTAGAAATCCAGTCCCGCCAGCGGGAAACCGGTGAATCCGCTCATGGGGACGAACTTACGCCGAGGCCGTGACATGTCGGCCGTGCGCCCGTGTCATGACGAGTCGGGGATGGGCTGTTCGTTCCGCGCCGCTGTTCGGCATCGATCATCACGGCCCGGCCCGGCCCGGCCCGTGCGCGAACGCGACGGCGGCAAGGCTCAGTGCAGGCGGTTCTGAGCGGGTTCCAAACCCAGTTTCAGCAGGAGTTCCACGGCGTCCGCCGCCTGCTCCACGATCACCGGTACCTCTTTGCGCTCCGGGGCGGCGAAGGGTTTCAGGACGTAGTCGGCCGGGTCCTGGCGACCGGGCGGACGGCCGATGCCGATGCGGGTGCGCAGGTATTCCTTGGTGGTCAACGCGCTGGAGATGGAACGCAGACCGTTGTGACCACCTTCGCCGCCGCCGCGTTTGAGTTTTATCTCACCGAAGGGCAGGTCGAGTTCGTCGTGGACGACGATGACCTCGGTGGCGGGGACGGAGAAGAATTTCGCCAACGCGGCCACCGGACGGCCGGAGAGGTTCATGAACGACCGCGGCTTGGCGATCAGCACCTGACGGCCGTCCAGGCGCGCCTGCAACAGGTCGGCGCCGGATTTCTTGTGCACGGCGAAACGGCCGCCGACGCGCTCTGCGAGCACGTCGGCGACCAGGAAGCCGATGTTGTGCCGGGTGCGCTCGTATTCGGGGCCTGGGTTACCCAGTCCGACCACGAGCGCGGGTCCGGTCACGGATTCGGTCATGAAGAGAACCGATGCGAAAGACTATTCGGCGGACTCTGTACCCTCGCCGGACTCTTCGCCCTCGGCCTCGGCGGCAGGCGCGGCGATGATGTTGACGATCAGCAGATCGGGATCGGCGGCCAGGGTGACGCCCTCGGGCATCACGACATCGCCCGCGTTGATCTGGGTGCCTGCCTCGGCGCCCTCGATCGAGATCTCGATGGCCTCGGGCAGGTTCATCGCGTCCGCCTCGATGGAGACGGTGATGGCGTCCTGGGTGACCAGGGTGCCGGAGGCGGCCTCGCCGATCAGGGTCACGGGGACATCGGCGGTGGCCTTGTCGCCACGCTTGAGGACCAGCAGGTCGGCGTGCTCGATGTAACGACGGATCGGGTGCACGACAACCGATTTGGTGAGCGCGAGCTGCTTCTCGCCGTCGATGACGAGGTTGAGCACCGCGTTGGTGCCGTGCTCACGCAGGATCGCGGCGAACGCCTGGGCGTTCACCGACAGGTGCTGCGGGTCGGACTGGTGGCCGTACAGCACGGCGGGGACGTTGCCGGCACGACGGGTGCGGCGCGCGGCGCCCTTACCGAACTCGGTGCGTACGGCGGCTTCGAGAAGGTTGGCGTCGGACATGACTGGATCTACTCCTACGGCTCTTCCGGGCTGGATCAACGGTTGCTCGCCGGCGATTACAGAAAAACCAGTGGCTGTCGTAATCGTGGCGGTGGTCTACTCGTCGGGCGAAGACTGAACGAGGACGGCCGGAAGCCGAGCCGCGTCGATCACGGTGAACGCAAAACGTCTGCGGTCACCCTCGCCGAGACAACCCGAACACCATACCGCAGCAGCCCGGACATATTTCAATCGGCCTGGTCAGGATCGGGGTGGTGGTGAGCGGCGCGGCGACGAGCCGACATCGGCCGTCACGTACGCTGGAGCGGTTGCCGATCGGTCGTGAAGTGAAAGGTTGTTCCGTGACCGCCCCTGAGGATGTCGTCGCTCCCACGCCGCGCGGACTGCCCGCCGAAGTCTCGCGTCGACGCACGTTCGCGGTGATCTCGCACCCCGACGCGGGCAAGTCGACGCTGACCGAGGCACTCGCGCTGCACGCCAGGATGATCTCCGAGGCGGGCGCCATCCACGGCAAGGCCGGACGCAAGTCGACGGTCTCGGACTGGATGGAGATGGAGAAGGCCCGAGGCATCTCCGTCAGCTCCACCGCGTTGCAGTTCAACTACCGCGCCGCGGGCTCGGATATCGACAATGTCATCAACCTGGTCGACACCCCCGGTCACTCGGATTTCTCCGAGGACACCTACCGCGTGCTCACCGCCGTCGACGCGGCGGTCATGTTGATCGACGCCGCCAAGGGCCTGGAACCGCAGACGTTGAAACTGTTCCAGGTGTGTCGCCATCGCGGCATCCCGGTCGTCACCGTCATCAACAAATGGGACAGGCCAGGTCAGGCGCCGCTGGAACTGCTCGACGAGATCAACGAGCGCATCGGCCTCACCCCGACCCCGCTGTTCCTCCCGGTCGGCATCGCGGGCGATTTCCGCGGCCTGCTGCGCCGCGGCGAGGACGGCGCGGCCGTCGAGTACGTCCACTTCACCCGCACCGCGGGCGGCGCGACCATCGCCCCCGAGGAATCGCTGACCCCGGAACAGGCGCGCGAGCGCGAGGGCGAGGCGTGGGATACCGCGGCCGAGGAGAGCGAACTGCTCTCGGCCACCGGACAGGACCACGATCAGGAGATGTTCCTGGCCGGTCAGACCTCACCGGTCATCTACGCCTCCGCGATGTTGAACTTCGGTGTCAGGCAGCTGCTGGAGACGCTGGTCGCGCTGGCCCCCGCCCCGGCCGCGCGCGCCGATGTCAACGGCAACCCGCGCGAGACCAGCTCGCCGTTCAGCGCGGTGGTGTTCAAGGTCCAGGCGGGGATGGACGCCGCCCATCGCGACCGGCTCGCGTTCATGCGCATCGTCTCCGGCGAGTTCGAGCGCGGCATGGTGGTCACGCACGCCCAGACCGGCAGACCGTTCGCGACGAAATACGCGCTGACCGTCTTCGGCCGCGAACGCACCACGGTCGACACCGCCTATCCGGGCGATGTGGTCGGACTCGTGAACGCGACCGCGCTCGCCCCCGGCCACACCCTTTTCGTGGACAAGAAAGTGGAATTCCCGCCGATTCCCTCGTTCGCGCCCGAACATTTCGCCGCCCTGCGCGCGCAGAGCGCGGGTAAGTACAAACAGTTCCGCAAGGCGATCGACCAGCTCGATTCCGAGGGCGTGGTGCAGGTGTTGCGCAACGATCTGCGCGGTGACGCCTCCCCCGTGCTCGCCGCCGTCGGTCCGATGCAGTTCGAGGTCGTCACCGCCCGGATGATGGCCGAATTCAATGTCGAGACGAAAATGGAATTCCTCGGCTACACCCTCGCGCGGCGCACCGACGCGGAATCGGCTCCCGAACTCGATCGTCAGCGCGGCGTCGAGGTGTTCACCCGCACCGACGGTGCGATTCTCGCGCTGTTCAGCGACAAATGGCGGTTGCAGTACATCGAGAAGGAACATCCGAAACTGCTGCTGGAACCGCTGGTCGCGACCGCGGACTGACTACCGCGACTCGGGTTCGCGCCGCACCGGCGCGGCGCCGGGATCCCGTTCGACCGGCGCGATTCCGCTCTCGCGCGCGATCAACCCCCAGCGGCTCGAGGTCAGGCGCAGGCTGGGCAGATCGCTGAGCGAGAGCACCACCTCGTAGGAGCGTTCGTATCCGGTGTGCGCGATCCGCCACTGTCCGTCCTCGCAGCGCACGTAGCGGTCGGTGTAGAACGCGGCCCCGCGCAACAGCATGTTGTGCTCGGGAATGAGGACGGTATCGGCCAGGTACCAGGTACCGGTCGCGGTATCGCCGTCGACGTCGATTTCCGGGTGGTCGCAGCGATGCTCGGTGATGACGTGCGGACCGAGAGTATTGCGCATGAATGCGAGGAATGCGTCACGGGATTCGAATTGAAGATATTCGCTGTAGGTGGCGGTGGCCTCGGGAATCATCGTGTCCGCGAACTCTTCCCACTCTTTCGTGTCGAGTGTGCGCAGATAGCGGAATTTCAGCCTGCTGATTGCGGAGATGTCGTCGACCCCGCGTTCGTCGCGCCGCGGCGGGGTGGTGCGGATGCGGGGGTCACCGTTGGGATTCATCTCGTCGGCCGCGGATTCGTCGGCGGCGATGGCCGGGTCCACCTGCTCGCCGTCCGGCGCGGCGGGGTCGTCGGTGACGACAGCACCGGCGGTCACATCGTCGTCGGCGCCGGGGCGGCCGTCACCGGCGGGGGGCGGCGCCTCGGTCGCCCCGTTCACCTCGGCAACGGTCGTGACGCTCTCGGAGGTCGTGTCGCCGACGTGCCTTTCGGCGGCGTTCGCCCCCGGGTCGCCACGCCACTGCTCGCCGCTTCCCTGATGCATATCTCAACAATCCCATCCGAAGCTGCCATGCCTCACGATTTGGGGGAGATCTGTATCAGATTGCTATCACCAGACGAGCATATTGCGTATGCGGCGGGGTCGGAAGATCAATTTCCGATCGTGAAGCAGGTCCGGCAGAAATCCTCGCCGAATTCGGTCAGCCGCAAACTCTTGCGCACGATCTTGGGCGCGCGACCGGCCTTCTTCAACGCGGCCTCGACAACCGGCTGTACTTCCAGGACCATGTACCGGCTCAACACCACCGGATCGTCGGAGGTCGAGGTCAGGCCGAGGCGGTTGAGGTTGATCAGATACGGGCGGGCCCGGTCCGGGTAGCGAACGCCCGCCTGCTCCGGCACCGAGGTGAGATCGCCGCGCACCAGTTCCGAACCGATACCGAGCGGACGATTGGTCCGTACATCGACCGCGGGCTGCGGACCGTTGAGCGCCATGAAGCGCAGGATGCGCGCCTCGTCGGGGGCGAGTTCGTCGAGGATGCGGTCGTAGGCGGGGTGCACGTCCTCGGTGAAGTACACGTCGGCCGAACGGGCGAGCAGCGCGTCACCGCGACGGCGTAATTCCTGCGTGGTGGCCGAACGCAGATGCGAGCCGATCGCGACCGGCTGCGCACCGGCTGCGCCGGTGCCGTTGCCGGGAGTCGGTACATAGCTGACGATTTCGCGCACCGAACCCTCGGTGACGCCGAGCGCGCTGCGGGCGATGGCGCGCAGGGCGTTACCGGTGCGGTCGGCGATATCGGCCGACGATTCACCGTCGAGCGCCGCCTTGGTGATCTCCTTGGTGACCTCGTAGGAGGTGTTGACCGCCCACTGTCCACCGCGCACGGCGGTGCCCGCCGCGAGACCCGCCGCGCGGAACACACCGCGGATCAGTCGGGCCTCGTTGCTGATCTGCCGCTCTTCGACATCCGAGCTGCGTTCCACGGAGCGGGAACCGGCTCGGGTGATGTCCTGTCCGGCCCTGTCGTCTGCCACGTCTACTCCGATGTATTGCCAAGTGAACGAGTCTGTCTGCCCGAGATTATTGTCCGTCAGCCTTCCAGGTACGCCGAACTCGGCGTTCTCCGGGCCACCCCTGTCCACATCCGTGCCACCCCGCGCCGGAATGTGGTGGTGGCCATTGTCGCCGCAGCCGCACCGGGCTGCGACATTACCGCCGCGCACTGTGACCGATATCTCCGGCTCAGGGCTGTCGGCGCGGCGTCGAACCCGACACGGCTCGACAGCTCACAATGGGGTCCAGCACGCCCAGGGGTGCTAGTTTGGGGTGCCGGTGAGGCGGCGGACCACCGGTTGTATCTGCAGGAGGGTGTCGTGCTGGAGAATATTTTCGGAATCCACCCGACAATCCTTCTCGAGCTTGTGACCATTCCGCTTTTCACTGGCGTGATCGGTTACATCACGAACTGGACCGGCATCTTGATGCTGTTCAAGCCGATCGCTTTCCACGGGGTCCGGCTACCCGGTCTTCGTGCGGTTTTCCCCTTCCTGCCCAAACGAATTCAGGTTCTTCCGCTACTGAGCTACGACGGGCGAATCGGCTGGCAGGGCATCGTTCCGTCCCGCGCCGACAAAATGGCGAGCATCGCCGTCGACAAAGGGCTGGCCAAACTCGGCAGCGTGGCCGACTTCTATCGGGAGTTGGAGCCGGACAAACTCGCCGAACATCTGACGTCCATCGCCGACGCGCAGATCCGCGACATCGTCGAGGAAATCCTGCGCCGCGAACATCCGCAGTTCTGGTACAACCTGCCGACCCAGGTGCGCGAGATGGTGCACGCGCGCGTCAAGCAGCAGCTGCCCGAGATTCTGCTGGAACTGACGAATGAACTCGGCGCGAATATCGATCAACTGATCGACGTCAAGCAAATGGTGATCCGGTACTTCCAAGCCAGGCCGCATCTGCTCAATACGCTGTTCCAGGTGCTCGGCGCGAAGGAACTGCGGTTCATGCAGAACTTCGGTTTCTACTTCGGCGCGCCGATGGGTGTGGTGCTGGTCGGCGTGCTGCACCTGACGGGCTGGTCGAGTCTGGTCGTACTGCCGATCGGCGGTGTGATCATCGGCTGGGTGGTCAACTACGTCGGCCTGAACATGATCTTCGCGCCCGCCTACCCGAAATGGTGGTGCCCGTGGCGGCAGGGTCTGTTGATCAAACGCCAGGACGAGATCACCGCGGGCTACGCCGAACTGGTATCGAGCCAGGTCATGACGGTCGCCAATATCGGTGACGAACTGCTCAACGGCCCGCGCTCGGACCGCACCATGCAGATGCTGGAGGACACCCTGCGCCCCGCCGCCGACCGCGCGCTCGGCGCGGCCAGGCCTGCGGTGAAGTTCATGCTCGGCAGCCGCGAGTACGACTCGCTGCAATCCACCCTGACCACCGAGGCCATGGGGATCGCCCCCATCGCCTTCGCCGACCCGGAGTTCAACGTCCGCCAGGGCAAGCAGATCAACGACTACATCGCCAAACAGATGTCGGCGCTCTCGCCCAACGACTTCGTGGATATGCTGCGAGCGGCCATCAAACAGGACGAATGGCTCCTTTTTCTGCATGGCGGTGTGCTCGGGCTGTTCGCCGGATACGCTCATATCCTGATCTTCGGAACGGGAGTGGCGACGACATGGCTATGACGGATACGGACGGCGACGGCGGCGATATCGAGGCCGTCGAGCCCTCCGGAACCGTCGAGTCGGCGTCGCCGACGCCTTCCACGGAACTGGCGCGACGGCCGACCGGCACGGTCGATCTTCCCGAACACGGACGCCACCGCCCTTCCGCTCGTGACACCGTGCGCGCCGCCACCGGCGTCGCCAAGGTCGCGGTCACGGCCGCGGGCGCGGTGACCGCGTGGAGTGTCGACACCGCGCTCGGAGTCGGCGCAGCCGTGGTGCGCGGCAGTATCGCGGGCACGCCGACGCGGGAGGTCCTCGCCGAGGCCGAGGCCGAATTCAAGGGCGCGGTCCGCAAAGCCCTCGGTATTTCCTCCGCACCGGCCACCAGCCGGGACGCCGAGGTGCCGACACTGCGCGAACAGGGCGCGGCGCTGCTGAAACTATCCGCGAGCACCCACGCCGACGCGGGGGAGATCCACCCCGCCTTCGCGCGGATGCTCGCCGATCTGACCCCCGACGAAGCCCGCATCCTGCGTTTCCTGCACATGGACGGCCCGCAGCCTTCCATCGATATCCGCACCGGGCGTCCGCGCGGACTCGGCGCGGAGCGGGTCGTGTCGGGACTCAATCTGATCGGTGACCACGCGGGCCTGCGTTTCCCGAACCGGATCCAGCAGTATCTGCCCAACCTGCGCCGACTCGGGCTGATCGACTTCGCGCGCGAACCGGTCGGCAATCCGAACCGCTACCAGATCCTCGAAGCGCAGTCCCCGGTGCGGGAAGTGCTCAAGCGCTCAGGATTCGGGACCAAGGTGTACTACCGCAGCATCGTGCTCACCGGATTCGGCGCGGACTTCGTGCAGACCTGCCTTCCGGTGGTCGTACAGGACGGCCGCGCCTCCGGCACCAGCTGACGTCTCAGGATTCGTCGGCCAGTTCCATCCAGCGTTCCTCGGCGATCTCCTTGTCGGCGAGCACCTGTTTGAGTTCGGCGCCGAGCGTGACGAGCCGGTCCGGCTCGGTGGCCGCGTCGGCCAGCGCCGCGTGCAGTTTCCGCTCGCGCTCGGTGAGTTTGTCGATGGCGCGTTCGAGTTTGGACAACTCCTTGCGGGCGGCGCGATAGGCGGCGGAATCGGTGGCCGTGGCCGCCGTGACGACCGCTTTGCCGTCGCCCGGTTTGCCGGAGATCTCCCCCTGTGCCGCACGCTTTTTCAGGTATTCGTCGATGCCGCCGGGCAGGTTGGTGAGTTTCCCGTCGCCGAACAGCGCCCACGTCGAATCCGCGATGCGTTCGATGAGATAGCGATCGTGGCTGATGACGACCAGGGTGCCCGCCCAGTTGTCGAGCAGATCCTCCAACTGCTGCAAGGTATCGATATCGAGATCGTTGGTCGGCTCGTCGAGCAGCAGCACATTCGGTTCGGCCATCAGGATGCGGGTGAGCTGGAGTCGCCTGCGTTCACCGCCGGACAGGTCACCGACCGGGGTGCGCTGACGCGCGGGGGTGAACCCGAGCCGCTCGGCGAGTTGACCGGCGGAGATCTCCTTGTCGCCCAGCATGATTCGCTGCGCGACCTGCTGGACTGCTTCGAGCACCCGCATATCGACCGGCAGGTCGTCGAGTTCCTGTCGCAGCCAGCCGATCTGAACGGTCTGGCCCTGAATCCGTTTGCCCGCGGCCGGTTCCACCTCGCCCGCCAGCGCGCGCAACAGGGTGGTCTTGCCCGAACCGTTGACCCCGACCAGGCCGACGCGCTCGCCCGGCGCGAGACGCCAGGTGAGGTCGCGCACCAGTTCGCGCCCGTCCGGGGTGGTGAGGGTGGTGTCCTCGAGTTCGATCACGACGCGGCCGAGACGTTTGCGGGCGAACGCGGCCAGCGAGACGCTGTCGCGCGGGGCCGGCACATCGGCGATGAGTGCCTCGGCCGCTTCGACCCGGTAGCGCGGCTTGGAAGTGCGCGCCCGCGCACCGCGTCGCAACCACGCCAACTCCTTGCGCGCCAGATTGCTGCGGCGGGCCTCGCTCGCGTCGGACTGCCTCGCGCGTTCGGCCCTGGCGAAGATCCAGTCGCCGTACCCACCCTCGTAACTCTCGACCTTGCCGCCGACGACCTCCCAGGTATTCGTGGCGACGGTGTCGAGGAACCAGCGATCGTGGGTGACGACGACGAGCGCGCTGCGCCGCGCGGTCAGATGCCGCGCCAGCCACTGCACACCCTCGACGTCGAGGTGGTTGGTGGGCTCGTCCAGGACGAGCAGGTCGAGATCGCGCACCAGCGCGGCGGCCAGCGCGACCCGGCGACGTTCCCCGCCGGAGAGGTTGTCCACCGAGGCGTCCATGCCGAGGCCCTCGATGCCGATGCCCTCGATGACCGAGCGGATCCGCGGATTCGACGCCCATTCGTGTTCGGCCAGATCGTGGGAGCCGCCGACGCTCTGATCGTCGGCGAGACCCGCGAGCACGATCGATCCCACCGTCGACCCGGGAGGCAACACCCCGCGCTGGGTGACCACGGCGACGCGCAGTCCGCCGACCCGGCTCACCCGGCCCGAGTCGGGCGCCTCGATCCCGGTCAGCACCTCGAGCAGCGTGGTCTTACCGCCGCCGTTCAGGCCGACGACACCGATGCGTTCACCGGCGTGCACGCCGAGCGACACATTGTCCAGAAGCGGCGTGATGCCGAAGCTCTTGGACACCTGTTCGAGGTTGATCAGGTTGGACATGGATCCTTCCGAAGGTCGCGCGGGCAGCGCGCTGCGTGCCCCGGCAAGCGTAACGCGCCCGCCGTGTCCGGTTCCGCGCCGATCAGCGCTTACCGTGCGCCTCGTCGCCGATCACGCGCGCGCCCGGGACGGGTCCGCTCGCGGTGCGCACGCTGCGGGTGACGCCCGCGCCCGCCAGTTCCGCCGCGACCGAGATCGCGGAATCCGCGCTCTCGCAGAGGAAGGCACAGGTCGGTCCCGAGCCCGAGACCAGGGCGGCCAGCGCACCCGCCGTGACGCCCGCGCGCAGTGTCCTGCGCAGTTCCGGTTTCAACGACAGCGCGGCGGCCTGGAGGTCGTTGCCGAGCAGCGGGGCCAGCTGGGCCGGGTCACCCGAGGCGAGCGCCTGCATGAGGTCCTGCGGTTCGCCGAGGCGGGGCGGATCACCGTTGGCACGCAGCCGGTCCAGTTCCGCGAAGACCGACGGCGTCGACAGTCCGTCCTTGGCCAGGGCGAGTACCCAGTGAAAGGTATTGCGGGACAGCACGGGCAGCAGCCGTTCGCCCCGGCCGGTGCCGAGCGCGGTGCCGCCGTGTAGTGAGAAGGGCACGTCGCTGCCGAGTTCGGCGGCGATCACGGCCAATTCGTCGCGGGCGAGCCCGAGTTCCCAGAGTTCGTTCAGCCCGACGAGCGCGGCGGCGGCGTCCGCGCTGCCGCCCGCCATTCCGCCCGCGACCGGAATGCCCTTGGTGATCGCGATCTCGACCAGGGGCGCGCGACCGGCGAGGTGCGCGAGCCGCACCGCCGCCTTCCAGACGAGATTGGTCCGATCGGTCGGCACCTGCGCCGCGCCCTCGCCGGTGACGCGCACACTCAGTACCGTGGACGGGGCGATCCGCAGATCGTCGCTCAGCGAGAGCGCCTGGAAGACGGTCGTCAGATCGTGATAGCCGTCCGCGCGCAGATCGCCGACTCCGAGGTGCAGATTCACCTTCGACGGCGCGCGCACGATGACTGGGCTTGGCACTACTGACAACACGATGCTCAAGCCTAACCGGTGGCTACGACACCCGTCTCGACCGATATGAGCCGTTCACCCGCCGGTCGCGATTCGGTGACAGCAGACCGCGACCGACTGTTTGCACCCCGTACCCCTCGGGGGTATCTTCGAACTGTCCGGATACCCCTGGACCGTATTATCGACGACGAGCGAAGGAGTCGGAGATGGCCACAGCCACCTACACCGTCAAGGGCATGTCCTGCGGACACTGCGTCAGTTCGGTCAAGACGGAGATCGGCAGGATCGACGGGGTGACCTCGGTGGATGTCGACCTCGCGACCGGCGCGGTGCGCGTGGACAGCGCCGAACCCGTCACCGACGCCGCGATCGCGGCAGCCGTCGACGAGGCGGGCTACGAGGTCGCCGTCTGATGCGGGACCGGCTGAGATTCGTCGCGGTCGGCGGTGGACTCGTCGCGCTGCTCGGCGTCGCGCTCGGAATCGGAGCCCTCGTCGGCGATCCGGACGAGACGGTGGATCGCGGCGCGCATCACGCCGAGGCGACCGCGGCGGCGAGCGGGCTGTCGGATTCGGAATCCGGCTACCGCCTGGTCGACCTGACCGCCCCCACCGCGCCGAATCAGGCCGGTCCCCTGACATTCCGCATCATCGGACCGGACGGCGAACCCGTCACACGGTTCACCACCCAGCACGAGAAGAAATTGCACCTCATCGTCGTCCGCTCGGACGCCACCGAATTCCGGCACGTGCACCCGACCATGGACGCCGCTGGCGTCTGGTCGACCGACTGGTCGTGGGCCGCGCCGGGAAGCTACCGGGTGTTCGCCGATTTCGTGCCCGAGACCACCGGGGAGCAAAAGGATCTGGTGCTCGGGCGCACCGTCGACGTCGCGGGCCCGGCGACGCTCGCACCGCTGCCGCCCCCGACCGACACCGCGAACGTCGACGGCTACCTGGTTACCCGCCACGGTGAGCTGTCCACGCGCGGAGGGGAATTGCGTTTCACGATCTCGCGCGACGGCAAACCGGTCACCGATCTCGATCCCTATCTCGGGGCCAACGCCCACTTGGTCGCGTTGCGCGCCGGGGATCTGGCCTACCTGCACGTGCATCCGGAGACGGACGGCACCCGAGGACCCGACGTGACCTTCCACGCGCAGGCCCCGAGCGCGGACGACTACCGGCTCTACCTGGACTTCTCCCACGGCGGCTCGGTGCACACCGCGGAATTCACCGTCTCGGCCACGGGTTCGGAAAAACTCACAGGCCCATCCACATCCGGTGGCGGCGGACACACGGGCGGCGGACACCGGTGAAAGGTTCGGGCCCGCGCGCCTGATCTCGCCGATACACCGGGTTCGACCTGGCCTTTTATCGAAGTGTGAGGTCGATTCGGCAGTACCGGCGACGGTCCGGCGCGCCCTGCCCTTCGGTCGACCGAAGGAAGGCAAACGCCGGTTATCCACAGTTTGTTCGGACGACCGCCTTCTGGTCGGACCGTACGAGTCGACCCGAGCCCGACTCAGGCCTGCGCGGCCAATCGGACGTAGGCGGCGGTATCGAGGGTCTCCCCGCGCGCGGTCGGCGCGATACCCGCCGCGATCAGCCTGCGCTCGGCCTCGGGGGCCGATCCCGCCCACCCGGCGAGCGCGGCGCGCAGGGTCTTCCTGCGCTGCGCGAAGGCCGCGTCCACGACGGCGAAGACCCGGCGGCGGTGTTCCTCGTCGGTCGGCCACGGCGGTTCGGCGTAGCGCTCGACGCGGACCAGACCGGATTCCACGCGCGGCACCGGCCAGAAGACCTGGGTGCCGACCGCACCGGCGCGGCGCACCGTGCCGAAGAAACCCGCCTTGACGCTCGGGACACCGTAGACGCGGCCGCCGGGTTCGGCGGCGAGCCGGTCGGCGACCTCGGCCTGCACCATCACCAGGGAGGTCATGAGACTCGGCAGTTCGGCGAGCAGATGCAGCAGCACCGGCACCGCGACGTTGTAGGGCAGATTGGCGACCAGCGCGGTCGGCACCGCGGGCAGGTCGGCGGCGGCGACCCGCAGCGCGTCGGCCTCGACCACCCGCAGTCGGTCGGCCAGCTCCGGCGCACGGTCGGCCACGGTGACCGGAAGATGTTGCGCGAGTATCGGATCGATCTCCACGGCGACCACGGAATCCACCACGTCGAGCAGGGCGAGGGTCAGCGATCCGAGTCCGGGGCCCACTTCGAGAACGGTGTCGGTGCGCCCGACGCCCGCCGCCGTGACGATCCGACGCACCGTATTGCCGTCGTGCACGAAGTTCTGCCCGAGCTGTTTGGTCGGACGCACCCCGAAACGCTCCGCCAGCGTTCGTACCTCGGCGGGGCCGAGCAGAGCTGCGCTGCCACGCACGGAGGTATCGGGTTCTGACACCCGAAGAACCTACCAAGTGCCCGACGTCGGGAAAGGCGCGGACTACCCGAGGCCGAGGCGGCCGGTGCAGCCGGGCCAGGCGCCCCAGCCCTGCCCGGCGCGGGTGACTTCGGCGATCGCGATCTGCTCTTCCCTGGTGGCGAGATCGGCACGCGGCGCGTAGCGGGTGCCGCCCTGGCGCTCCCAGGTGCTCTGGTCGAACTGGATACCGCCGTAGTAGCCGTTGCCGGTGTTGATCGCCCAGTTGCCGGTCGATTCGCACCGCGCGAGCGCGTCCCAGATCGCGCCGTCGCGTACCGGGGGCACCTCGGTACCCGGTTTGGCGCCCTTGCGCACCGTCTTGGGCTGCGCGGGCACGGTGACGGTACTGGCGATCTGCTCCCGGCCGATCTCGGAGCCGTTGAGCATGGTGACCGCGAACGTGACGTCCTGAACCCCGGGCGCACCCTTCTCCTCGACGATGGTGCGGCTCATATTCATCGTGACGTCCTCGATGACGTTCTCCGGCGGATCCAGCGGCATCGTCTCGACGCGCTTCTCGATCCGCTGGCGGGTGACGACCACCTTCATCCCGTCGGTGAGCGGGGTGTCGGCGGCCGGTTCCACGCTGTCCTGCTCGATGAGCGGAATACCCGCGACGGTGAGGAATTCGCCGACCGTCGGCGCGGCCAGCCGCACGTCGACGGTATTGCCGATGCCGTCGAGCAGCGCGACGGTGCGCGGGGTCGAGACCCGCATCGAGGCCCCGATCAGCGGCAACCGCTCGCCGCGCGCGGGCGCGACGTAGTTGTCGGCGGGGATCTTCAGCTGTTCCATGGCCTCACCCGCGGTCACGCCGGTGGTCCACACCTTCTGCGCCTTGCCGTCGACCGTCAGGGTGATCTCGCGGGCCCGGTTGAACACGATCGTCGCGCCGTCGACGAGCGCGGCGGCCGGATTGGGGCGCACCAGGTCGCGGTCGGAGACGTCGAAGCCCGCGGCGCGCAGCAGTCCGGCGACATTGCGCGACATGGTGGTCTGGGTGGTCTGTTCGCCGTCCACCACGACGGTGACGGTCTTGCGGTTCACGATCGCCATCGCCGCACCCACGATCAGCGTCATCAGCAGGGCCGCGATCGCCGCGTAGAGCAGCGGCGATCTGGACTGGTTGATGCGCACGAATGGGGACATGGTCACAGCACGATAACGAAGCCGGGATGGCACGACAACCGACGACACGCGAACTGCGCGGACCGTTATCACGAACAAATCTCGACACCGCAGGTACATCACGGAATGGAGACCAGAAGTGAGCTGGATCACACACCCGTGTAGTGCGGTGCCGAACGGGTATTCGCGCGATCTCAGACCCGGTAGACGCGTCGCGCGTTGAGGGTGGTGAGTTCGGCCAACTCGAACGGATCCTGCGCCCGCAATTCGGCCAGCGCGCGCACCGTGTACGGCAGGCAGTACGGTTCGTTCGGCGCTCCGCGGAACGGATGCGGGGTCAGATAGGGCGCGTCGGTTTCCACCAGGATCTGCTCGACCGGGACGACCTTGGCGGCCTCGCGCAATTCGTGCGCGTTACGGAAACTCACCGTTCCGGAGAAGCTCAGGAAGTAGCCCTCCCCCACGCACGCGAGCGCCATATTCGTATCCGACGAGAAGCAATGGAAGATCACCTTCGGCGGCGCGCCCTCGTCCAGCAATACGGTGAGCAGATCGTGATCGGCCTCGCGATTGTGGATCATCAGCGGTTTCTTCGACCGTTTCGCCAGATCGATATGCCAGCGGAAACCCTCGATCTGGGTTTCGACATCCGCGCAGCCCTCGAGCTTTCCGGGCCAGTAGTAGTCGAGCCCGGTCTCACCGACCGCGACCACCCTCGGATCGGCGGCGAGCCGTTCCAGCTCGGCCTTGGCCTCGTCGTCGAGGGCGTTCGCCCTGGTCGGATGCAATGCCACCGCGGCGTACACCCGCGGATCCCAGTGCGCGGCGCGCACCGCCCACCGCGCGGCGGCCAGATCGTCGGCGACGGTGACGATGGTGCCGACCCCGGCCGAGGCAGCCCGATCGGCCATCACCCGGACCGAATCGGCGTCGGTCGCGCCGCATGCGTCCAGGTGGGTATGGGCGTCGACCAGCGGTTCGAGCGGTTCGGGCAGTTCCGGCGCGGGCCGTTTCGCGCTCATCGGCGGCCTGCCGGTGACAGCACACCGGATGCGGGGATATTCGATCGAGCGACTGAATGCACGCGCATTACAGTAGTGACACCATGAGCGAGCGAAGCGAGCGATCCATCCCCACCGCCGACGGTTCGGTCGTGCCGGAGCCCGATGTCAGGCAGGCGCAGGCATGAGCGACACCGATCGCCCGGCGTTCTACGTCACCACCGCCATCGCGTACCCCAACGGCGCACCGCATATCGGGCACGCCTACGAGTACGTCTCGGCCGACGCCATCGCCAGGTTCAAACGGCTCGACGGCTACGACGTGTTCTTCATGACCGGCACCGACGAGCACGGCCAGAAGATGCAGCAGACCGCCGCCACCGAAGGTGTGCCGGTGGAAGAGCTGGCGGCGCGCAATTCCGATGTGTTCGAGGCGATGGACAAGGCGCTCGACATCTCCTTCGACCGTTTCATCCGCACCACCGACGCGGATCACCAGACCGCGAGCGTGGCCATCTGGGAGCGGATGCTGGCCAGCGGCGACATCTACCTCGGCAACTACTCCGGCTGGTACTCGGTGCGCGACGAGGCGTTCTACACCGACGAGGAGACCACCGTCCAGGAGGACGGCACCAGGATCTCCACCGACACCAAGACTCCGGTCGAATGGACCGAGGAGTCCAACTACTTCTTCAAACTGTCGGAGTACCAGGACAAACTGCTCACCCTCTACGACGAGCACCCGGAATTCGTCGCGCCCGCCACCCGGCGCAACGAGATCGTCAGCTACGTCAAGGCGGGCCTGAAGGATCTGTCGATCTCGCGCACCACCTTCGACTGGGGCGTGCCGGTGCCCGGCCACCCCGATCACGTCATGTACGTCTGGGTCGACGCGCTCACCAACTACATCACCGGCGTCGGCTTCCCCGATACCGATTCCGCCGCGTTCGGGAAATTCTGGCCCGCGGACGTTCACATCATCGGCAAGGACATCACCCGTTTCCACGCGGTCTACTGGCCCGCGTTCCTGATGTCGGCCGGTGTGGAATTGCCGAAACGCGTTTTCGTGCACGGGTTCCTGTACAACAAGGGCGAGAAGATGTCGAAGTCGGTCGGCAATGTCGTCGACCCGCTCGCGCTGGTCGACGAATACGGCCTGGACGCGCTGCGCTTCTTCCTGCTCCGCGAAATCTCCTACGGGCAGGACGGCAGTTACAGCCACGAGGCCATCGTCGGCCGGATGAACGCCGACCTCGCCAACGAATTCGGCAACCTGGTGCAGCGCAGCCTCACCATGGTGAACAAGAACTGCGATGCCTCGGTGCCGACGCCGGGGGAATTCACCGAAGAGGATCGCGCGCTGCTCGACCGCGCGAATTCGCTGCTCGACCGGTGCCGTGCCGAATTCGACGCCCAGCAGATGCATCTCGCGCTGGAGGCGATCTGGCTGACGCTCGGCGAGACGAACAGGTATTTCTCGGCCCAGCAGCCGTGGGCCCTGCGTAAATCGGGGACCGAGGCGGATCTGGCCAGGATGGCGACCGTTCTGTACGTCACCCTCGAGGTGGTGCGGATCGTCGCGATCCTGGTGCAGCCGGTGATGCCGGGATCGGCGGCCAAGATCCTGGATCTGCTCGCGCAGCAGAACCGGACCTTCGCCGATATCGCGACCCCGCTCACTCCCGGTGTCGCGCTGCCCGCGCCGGAACCGGTGTATCCGCGCTATGTGGAGCCCAAAGAGGCGTAGTGCCAACGAATTCCGACGACGCCGACGTACCGGTTCCGGTACGTCGGCGTCGTCGATTCGGGCGGAGGTCCGCTACGTCCAGCGCGCGAGCAGGCGCTTGGCCTCCTCGGCCAGCGCGAACTGGAGGTAGGGCCCGAAACTGATCCTGGCGACGCCCTGCGCGGCGAGTTCGGCCTTGTCGGAGGTGCCGGGGATGCCGATCGCGTTGACGGGCCTCGGCAATTCGGCGGTCAGGCGACGAATATCGGCATCGGAATGGCTGCCGACCGGATAGAGCACATCCGCGCCCGCCTCGGCCGCCAGTTTCAACCGCGCGATGGCACGGTCGACGCGGTCGGCCTCCTCGCCGTTCTTGCGCAGGAACAGATCGGTGCGCGCGTTGACGACGACGTGCACGCCCGCGGCGTCGGCGAATTCGCGCAGCCCGCGCACGAAATCGGCGTGTTCCTCGGGTGTGCGCAGCCGCCTGCCCTCGCTGTGCACCGTGTCCTCGATATTGAGGCCGACCGCGCCCGCCTCGAGCAGTCCCTCGATGAGCTGCGCCGGTTCGAGGCCGTATCCGGCTTCGATATCGACCGACACCGGCACCGTCACGGCGTCGGTGACCTGCCTGACCCTGGTGAGCAATTCGAGGAAGGTCATACCCTCGCCGTCGCTGCGGCCGACCGAATCGGCGACCGGATGACTACCGAGGGTCAGCGCGGAAAAACCGGCGGACACCGCGAGGTTGGCCGACCACGCGTCCCACACTGTCGGCAGCACCGCCGGATTACCCGGCTGGTGCAGCTCGAGAAAGATTTTCGCCTTCTTCTCCAATGACGTCATGGTTCGATAATCCTCTCGTCGGATGAACGCGCGGTGAGGACCGCGTCGTAGAGTTCGCGCCGTGACACCCCGGCCATGGCGGCCACCTCGCCGCACGCGTCCTTGAGCCGCATCCCGCTCGCCGTGAGTGTTTCGACCTCGCCGACCAGATCGGCCGGGTCGGCGGATTCGGGCGCCGCGCCCGCCAGCACGACGGTGATCTCACCCCGGACACCCTCCTGCGCCCACGCCGCCAATTCGGCGAGGGTGCCGCGCACGATCTCCTCGTAGGTCTTGGTGAGTTCGCGGCACACCGCGGCGCGGCGATCGGGGCCGAGCACCTGCACCGCGTCGGCCAGGCAGTCGGCCAGCCGGTGCGGGGCCTCGAAGAAGACACAGGCCCTCGGCTCGGCCGCGAGACTGCGCAGCCATTCGCGGCGCGCGCCGGATTTGCGGGGCGGGAATCCGTCGAAACAGAAGCGTTCGACCGGAAGCGCGGAGAGGGCGAGGGCGGTGGTGACCGCCGACGGGCCGGGCAGACAGGTCACCGGCAGGTCGCGTGCCACGCAGGCGGCGACCATGCGGTAGCCGGGATCGCTCACCGAGGGCATGCCGGCGTCGGTCACCAGCAGTACGGTCCGACCGCCCTCGATATCGGCGAGCAGCGTGGGAATGCGGGCGGTCTCGACGTGATCGTAGAAACTGACCACCCGCCCGGTGATCTCCACCTCGAGCGCCTTCGCCAGCGCCCTGGTTCGCCTGGTGTCCTCGGCGGCCACGATATCCGCGGTGGCCAGTGCCTCGCGCAATCGCCGCGACGCGTCGCCGACATCGCCCATCGGCGTCGCGGCCAGTACCAATCTGCCACTGACACCGCCCGCCGACACCGCCGGTTCACCTGCCGCCGATTCGTCCGTCACCGCACTCCCGCCTCGACCTGACCCCCGGCGGTCGCCGGATCAACCAGCAGCCTAGTGCTCGCCGCCGGGCCGCCGGTCGCGCCGAACGGGAGGGCGCACGCTACCGGGTCCGGATCACGAGGTTCGAGTAACGAAGACGCGAAACAGGCATCGCGGACCGGGGCCGCGTCGGCGGGTTCGCGCTGACTCGGCAGTCGTGCGAGACATCCCGGGACCGACAGGCGGCGGGGCGGCGGTGTGCTCACCGATGCGCGACCGCCGGGCGGGAACCGCATACGATCGGGGCGTGACCCAGGTGACCTCCCGTACGAGCACACCGTTCGGGACCGTGCCACAGTGGTCGAGTCCCGCCCCGCTGCGGCCGTCCCCGGATTTCGGGCCGACCGACACCCTGCGGGGCTGGGTCGTCACCGCGATCCTGACCGCCGTCGCCGCCGTGACACGGTTGTTCCTGCTGCACAGTCCCACCGACGCGCGTACCCCCGTTTTCGACGAGAAGCACTACGCGCCGCAGGCCTGGCAGATGCTCACCGGCGGCGGGGTCGAGGACAACCCGGGGTACGGCCTGGTCGTGCACCCGCCGGTCGGCAAACAGATGATCGCCATCGGCGAGGCCATCTTCGGCTACAACAGCTGGGGCTGGCGGTTCAGCGCCTTCGTCGCGGGCACGCTGCTGGTACTGCTGGTCATCCGGATCGTGCGGCGGATGGCGCGTTCCACGCTGATCGGCGCCATCGCGGGCATCCTGCTCATCTGCGACGGGGTGACCTTCGTCTCCTCGCGGATCGGCATGCTCGACATCTTCATGGCGTTGTTCGTCGTCGCCGCTTTCGGCTGTCTGATCGTCGACCGCGACGAGGTGCGGCATCGCCTGGCGCGCGCCGAGGCCCAGGGACGTATCGGCGACACGTCGTGGGGACCGCGGCTCGGTGTGCGGTGGTGGCGTTTCGGCGCGGGCGTGCTGCTCGGGCTCGCGTGCGGAACCAAATGGTCCGGCATCTATTTCATCGTCGCGTTCGGGCTGCTCAGCGTGTTCTTCGACCTCGCGGCGCGACGCACCTACGGGGTGCGCGCCCCCTGGTTCGGCACGGCGGTGCGCGATATCGGGCCCGCGCTGTACGCGCTGGTCCTGATCCCGCTCGGGGTCTATCTCGCGAGCTACTGGGGATGGTTCGCCAGCGAGACCGGGGTGAACAGGTACGCGGTCGGCAACCAGATCGGGCCGGGGGGCACCTTCTCGTTCGTGCCCGACGCGCTGCGGTCGCTGTGGTACTACAGCGGCGAATCCCTGCAATTCCACGAGGGACTGACCAACTCGGCGGGCAATCACCACCCGTGGGAATCCAAGCCGTGGACCTGGCCGATGGGCCTGCGTCCCATGCTCTACTACTACGCCGACGCCAATGTGGAGGGCTGCGGCCAATCCCAGTGCGTCAAGGCCGTCATGCTCGTCGGCACCCCCGCCATCTGGTGGATCGCGCTGCCGATCCTGGGCTGGATGCTGTGGCGCGCGATCACCCACCGCGACTGGCGCTACACCGCGGTGCTCGTCGGCTACGGCGCGGGCCTGCTGCCCTGGTTCCTCACTCTCGACCGGCAGATGTACTACTTCTACGCGGTGCCGCTCGCTCCGTTCCTGGTGATGGGAATCGCGCTGGTGCTCGGCGATATCCTCGGGCCCGCCAGGGAATTCGCCACGCGCCGAAGTCCCACGGGCGCGTTCCTGCCCCCGCTACCGAGCGAACGCCGCAGTCTCGGACTGCTGGCCGTCTGCCTGTACCTGGGCCTGGTCGTCGCGAATTTCGTGTGGCTGTGGCCGATTCTGGTGGCCCACCCCATCACGCCCAGCAGTTGGCACGACCACCTGTGGTTGCCGAGCTGGCGCTGAGGTCGCACCGGAGTACGTCACCGCGATTCGAGCGCCGCTTTCACGTAGCGCACGGCGGTTTCGTCGTCCACGCCGAGCCTGCGCACCGCCGTGACGTACTCGCTGGCCGCCCGCCCGGCCGCGTCCCTGGTCGGGTCGCCGGAGGACGCGATGAACGAGCCCTGCCTGCCCCTGGTCTCCAACACCCCGTCCGCTTCCAGCTCGCGGTAGGCGCGGGCCACCGTGTTCGGGGCCAGCCCGAGCTGGGCCGCGAGGGCTCGCACCGTCGGGATCTTCGTACCTGCGGTCAGTTCTCCCGCCCGCACCCTGGCGATGATGCCCAGGCGTAGTTGCTCGTAGGGCGGTATCGGAGAGGCGGTGTTGATCGTGAACTGGAACATGGCGGCTCACACGTCATCGCGGGCGAGTGGACAGGACAGGCACCGAGGTCCGCCTCGCCCCGACCCCAATTCGGAGCCGGGTATGGGCAGCACCTCGATGCCCGCGTCCATCAGTCGCGCATTGGTCATTTCGTTGCGTTCGTAGGCGACGACGACCCCGGGCGCGAGCGCCAGGGTGTTGTTGCCGTCGTCCCACTGTTCCCGTTCGGCGGTCACTCCGTCCAGTCCCGTATCGATCACACGCAGTTTCCCGATCCCCATCGCCTCGGCGGCGGCGGGCAGGAACGGGTCGGGCCCGCGCATCGACACCCCGTCGCCGCCGCCGCGTCCGCCGTAGTGGTTCTCGCGGCGAATCGTGAACGCGCGCAGCGAGTCCCGCACGGCGGGATACATGACCACGGCGTCGGTGTCGACCATCGTGCAGACCGTGTCCAGGTGCATGGTCGCGCGATTCTGCGCGATCGGAACGACCAGGACGGTGTGGGCGAGTTCGTCGTCGAACAGACTGCGCGCCAGGGCTTCCGCACCGGCGGGCGAGGTGCGTTCGCCGACGCCAACGGCGAGCACGCCCGACGCCAGCAACAGCACGTCACCGCCCTCGATCGGCGCGGTATGCGATTCGTAGGCGCGACGCACCCCGAGGAAACGCGGGTGGAAGGCGTAGATCAGATCGGTGAGCGAGGTCTCCCGCATCCGGGCGGGCAGCGCGAGCGAGGTGATGGCGACCCTCGGTCCGACCCAGAACGACGAATCCCTGGTGAACAGCAGATTCGGCAGCGGATCGATGACGAAATCGGCGCCGTGGTGCATCCGTCGCACCAGCGAGGCCGTGGTCGGGCCGAACGGCAGTTCGTCGAAGGTCATCCCGGCCATGAGGATGTCGGCGAGTTCGGCGGCGGGCACACCGCGCAGGTAGGCCGCGAGTTCGTCGGCGAGGGCGTGCCCGAGGCGGCGCGCGTCGACCCCGGCGGAGATGCCCTGGATCCGCGCGGCGCCGCTCACGGCGATGGTCTCGGCGAGCAGGTCGGCGAGTAACAGCACCTCGACGCCGCGATCGCGCAGGACGTTCGCGAAGGTGTCGTGCTCCTGCTGGGCCCGCTCCACCCACGGGATGCCGTCGAACAGCAGTTGATCGTTGTTACGTGGGGTCAGCCTGCGCAGCTCGTCGCCGGGACGGTGCAGCAGCACGGCACGCAGTGCGCCGACCTCGGAGGTCACACCGAGACTCGTTTCGTCGGCGAGGCCGGGCGCCTCGTCGGGCGGACTCGCTCCGGTCCCCCCTGGCAACGCGTCTGCTCCCATGGTCCGACCGTAGTTCGCGAATCGCTTCCGAGCACGCAATTCGCCCTTCGAATACGCCGGTGTCCGAATCTCACACCCGCCGACATCAACCTGAAGTATTGTTGAGGTGAATGGAGGAGCGTGCATGTCGACTGCCGATTGGCGAGCGAAGGAACTGACCCCCGGGCAACTGTCCGAGCGTAGCGGAGTGGCCGTTTCCGCGTTGCACTTCTACGAACGCGAAGGCCTCATCAGCAGTCGTCGCACCAGTGGGAATCAACGTCGGTACACCCGTGAGACTTTGCGCAGGGTCGCGTTCATCCGCATTTCCCAACGGGTCGGCATACCGCTCAGCGAGATTCGGTCGGCACTGGACAAATTGCCCGAGGGCCGCACCCCGACCAGGCGGGACTGGGAGACGCTGTCCACCACCTGGCGCACCGATCTCGACGACCGGATCAATCAGCTGATCCGCCTGCGCGACAACCTCACCGGCTGCATCGGCTGCGGCTGCCTGTCACTGGGCAGCTGCAAACTGGTGAACGAACACGACCGGCTCGGCGTCGACGGCCCGGGCGCCCGCGTCCTCGACACCCACCTCAACTGCTCTTCGAAACCAACAGCCTGCTGAACGTGGCGCTGACCCGCCGCATCAGGAAGTCGTACGGGTAACGGAACTTTCGCACCCACCAGAAGCCGAATCGAATATCGAACGAGCTGTAGACGATGAACCGATTGCGTTCGACGCCGCGCAGAATCGCGTTCGCCACCCGTTCCGGCGGAATGGCGTGCCCGGTGAATTTCGCGGTGAGTTTACGCACGCGCGGATCGTCGCGGTCCACACCGACCAGATCCACACTGTGCACCAGCGGCGTATTCACCGCGCCGGGCGCCACCAGGTGCACGGAAATGCCGTGGCGGCGCAAATCGATGCGCAGCACCTCGGAGACACCGCGAATTCCGAATTTGCCCGCGCTGTAGGCCGCGTGCCACGGCAACGCGATCAACCCCGCCGCCGAGGACACGTTCACCAGTGCGCCACCGCGGCCCGCCCGCACCATCGGCGGCACGAAATTCTCGATGACGTGGATGGGCCCCATCAGATTGACCTCGACCATATTCCGCCAGTGCCGGTGTTCCAGCGTCTCGACGGTGCCCCACGCGGAGACGCCCGCGACGTTCATGACGATATCGAGGGCGTCGTGCTCGGCGTGGATATCGGCGGCGAACGCGGTGACCGCGTCGTAGTCGGTGATGTCGAACGCCCGGCTCGCCAGCACGGTTCCGCCCGCGGCGCGAATGGATTCGGCCGTGTCGGCCAACCCCTCTTCGGCGATATCGGTGAGCACGAGCAGCGCCCCCGCGTCGGCCGCGGCCAGCGCCGTCGCCCGACCGATTCCGCTCGCCGCACCCGTGACCAGTACCTTCGCCCCGCGCATCGTCCTACGCCCGAGTTCTCGCACCGCTGCTCCCTGTCCTCGAGTCCACCCGCTTCGTCCCCGCAGGCTACTCGGCCGGTCGCACGAGGGCCCATGCCTTACGGCCGATCTGTGACAGGTCACCGACCGAGGACGTCGAGCATGCCCGCCACCGCACGCGGCCAGGTGAACTGTTCGGCGCGGATTCGCGCGGCCCGTCGCCGCCCCACGGTCGGCAGCGCGAGCACGTCGGTGACCGCGTGCGCGAAGGCCGACGGGTGATCGGCGGCGACCGCGCCGCATTCGGCCGTGACGATGTCGACCAGCGCCGAGGAACGGCTCGCGACCACCGGGGTGCCCGCGGCCAGCGCCTCCAGCGCGGCGAGCCCGAAGGTCTCGTGCGGGCCGGGCGCGAGCGAGACATCCGCGGTCGCCAGGAGTTTCGCCACCATGGTGCGATCGGAGATGAATCCGGTGAAGTGCACGGCGGGTGATCCGTCCGGCAGCGCGGGCAGACTCCGCGCCCTGCGTTCGAGCGCCTCGCGACGCGGCCCGTCCCCCGCGACGACCAGTCGCGCGGCCACACCGTCCTTGCGCAGTTCGCCGACCGCCTCGATGCTGCGGTCCACCCGTTTCTCCACCGAGAGCCGTCCGCAGTGCACCAGCAGCGGATGATCTCCGACACCGAGGTCCGCGCGCAGCCGATCGTCGCGCCTGCGCGGGCTGAACAGATCGAGATCCACCCCGAGCGGTACGAGTTCCGCGTTCGCCGCACCGATCCGCAGGAATTCGGCCCGCGCGAATTCCGTTGTGCAGACGACGATGTCGTACTCCTCGGCGGTGCGGCGGTTGGCGATATCGGCGCAGCGGCGCGCGAGCGAACCCGGCATCACCTGGCCGAGCAGCCGGTCGAGCCGCTCGTGCGAGATCATCACGCTCGCCACGTCGCGGCGGCGGGCCCACCGTCCGAAACCGCGCAGCGTCAGCCGGTCGGACACCTCGAGGACGTCGGGGGCGAGCCCGGCGAGCACATCGGCCACCCGGCGCGGATCGGCCGCGCGGTAGCCGCCGGTCCACGGGATCGCCAGCGCAGGCAGGGTTATTCGCACCGCACCGGTCGGCAGCACCTCTTCGCCACGACGCGGACCAGGCACGATCAGGACGACCTCGTGTCCCGCCGCCACATATCCCTCGCCGAGGTGGTGCAGCGCGGTGCGCAGACCACCGGACCGCGGACCGTAGAAGTTCGCCAGCTGCACGATGCGCACCAGCCGATGGTGTCCCCGGCACCGTTACCCCGGGGACTGTAGCGCTCAACGGGGCGTGAACAGCTGGGGAAGAACGCGCGAAACCGCGGTTCAGCGCGCGGTCTGGGTACGCCCGACGCGCGGCAGATCCAGATCCAGCGGAATCCGGCCGAGCGCCAGATGTTCCTCCACCTGATCCGCGGGCATCGGCCTGGCGATGAGGAATCCCTGGGCGCGATAGCAGCCCAGACCGACGAGGGTGCGCGCGGCGACGGCGGTTTCGACACCCTCGCCGACGACGCCGAGACCGAACGATCCGGCCAGGCCGATGATGGATTTCACGATCGCCAGATCGTCGGTGCTCGCGCCGAGTCGCTGCACGAAGCCGCGATCGATCTTCACCGCGTCGACCGGAAGCGCCTTGAGGTGGGACAGCGAGCTGTAGCCGGTGCCGAAATCGTCGATGGCGATCTGCACGCCCATGCGTTTGAGTCCGCGCAGGGTGACCTGCGTGCGCGCCAGATCCTGGACGACGACGTGTTCGGTGATCTCCAGGCAGACCGAACTGCCGTCGATGCCGAACAGCCGCAGGATGTCCTCGATACGCTCGACGAAATCCAGGCTGACCAACTGCACCGGCGAGACGTTGATCCGCATCACCACATTGCCCGCCAGCCCGCGCCGCCGCCATTCCGCGAACTGCGCGCAGGCCGACCTGATCACCCAGCGCCCCAGCTCACCGGCCAGGTTGGTGGCCTCGGCGACGGTGACGAAAGCGGCCGGGGGTAGCAGGCCCCTGGTCGGGTGCATCCAGCGAACAAGCGCCTCCAGCGCGACGATCCGACCGGTACGCAGATCCACCTCGGGCTGGTAGTGCAGGAGCAGGGAACCGTCGGAGACCGCGCCGCGCAGATTCAGCTCGACATCGTCCTGGAGTTCGAATTGCGCGCGCATGGCGTCGGTGAAGACCGCGACGCCGTTGCCGCCCCCGGATTTGGCCGACAGCAGGGCGTGATCGGCGCGGCGCAGCACGTCGGCGACGGTGGTCTCGCCGGGAATGCCGACCGCGACGCCGACGCTGGCCCCACGGCTGACCGATTCACCGCCGACGGTCACCCGCCTGCCGATCAACTGCTGGATCCGCGCCGCCTCGTATTCCGCGGCGACCGCGTCCATCGGCTTGGCGGGCACGATGACGAATTCGTCGCCGCCGAGGCGGGCGATCATGTCGTTGGGGTCCAGATGCTCACGCAGCCGCGACGACAGCGTCCTGATGAAATTGTCGCCCGCGGTATGCCCGAGGAAATCGTTGAGCGCCTTGAGCCGGTCCAGGTCGAGGAAGAAGGCGGCGACCGGTCCCGGGGAGCCCGCGCGCAGACGCTCTTCCATGTGTTCGAGCAGCGCGCGGCGGTTGGCCAGCCCGGTCAGGTCGTCGTGCAGCGCGATGTAGCGCAGTCGCTCCTCGGCGACGACCCGCGCCTGGAGTTGGGCGAACAGCGCGGCGATGGCCTTGAGCACATTCAGTTCCCTGGTGCTCCACTCGCGGTCGCCCTCTTTGATGAACCCGAGCACCCCGGTCGACTCGCCGCGCGAGAGCAGCGGCATGGCGGCCGAGGTGACCTGCGGAATACCCGAGGCGCGTCGCACCGTCTCCTGGTAGTCGGCGAATTCGGGGGTCGGCCTGGCCAGCACCGGTTCGGTCGAATGTTCGAGCTGCCGGAAGACGCCGTCGGCGCTCTCGAAGTAGATGATGCCGAGCGGATCGGGATCGGGCACCTGCTGACGGTGCGGCCATTCGGCGACCAGGACCGTCGCTCGCCGTTCGCGGTCGGTATGACGCACGTAGCTGAAATCGACATCGAAGTATTCGACCAGCTGGGCGAGCACGCGTTCGGTAGCCGCCACCATGGTCGTGGCGTCCACACCCATCAGCTCGGAGGCGACCTGGGTCACCAGTGAGTCGAGTGTCCGCCGAGGCACTTTGTCTCCGATCGCGCTAACTACGGCTGTCCACGCCCGGCAGCGGACGCCGCCTGCTCCGTACCGGGGCAGTGTCGGCGGCCGGGTAACTCAAGCGCAGAACCAATGCCATGATCTCATGCCCCGGCACTCCAAGTAGGTTCAGGAAACGGCTCTGAAGTGACGCTAGTGTATCCACGTAGTCGGGGGAAATCGCGGCTAGTTCACCAGAACTTCGCGCGTAGAGGTACATCGGCGAGATCGGTTGCACCGCCAGACCGTGCCGCTGCGCCTCGATCCACACCCGTGACACCGCCGTACCCGCCCTCGCGTAGCCCTCGAGACGGGAATCCACCGCGTCGGCTGTCACCGCGTCGAACGGCACCGCGTCGAAGGTGACCGCGACGAGTGCCGATCCGGTGAGCACCCGATCCCTGGTGTAGGCGCCCAGTGCCGCGCCACCGTCCCAGGACCGCAAACGCGCCATGACATCGGCGCGGCGTGCTATCTCGAAACCCGCCCACTCCTTCGGGGTCAGCGCGAGGCTACGCGCGTCGATGCCGACGTCAGGATCGTCCTCGGGCCAGCGCACCTCGTCCATCATCTCCGCGTGCGTCCGCGGGGTCAGATAGCGCACCCGGTCGGATTCGCCGCAGAGCGTCGCGGCCACCGCCAGATCGTCTCGGTCGGTGAGCACACGCAGATTCGCTCCCGAGTCGACCGCGACGGCGGTCAGCGCGGTCAGGACCGGGTCCGGTATCGCCGCGCCGGTGCCGAGTGCGCGATCGGTCGCGCGGGTGAGCACGGCCGGATAGTCCGCGGCCAGCACCGGATCGTCGCCGTCGCCCAGCGTCAGCACGCCCGTCAGCGCGACGCCCGCGTCCTGTTCGACGAATCGGTGCGGCCCGAGCAGTCCGTGCGCCGCCGCGGCGGTCCGCGCGTTGTACAGCGCGGCGCCGAGCGCGACCGCGCTGCCGCGGAATCCGATATCCATCGCCGACGACGCTTCCGGCGCGAGTTCGATCCGCAGCGCGCCTGCCTCGGCCCGCAGCCGCCACGGCTGGGAATTACCGCCGGAGGGCGCCCGCTGGGCGGCCGTCACGATCGCGCCGATCGGATCGACGGCGGGTGCGGGCTCGGGCGGATCGTCCCAGATCGGCTCGCCCTCGGGCGTGGGCTCGGCCAGATCGTCCAGGCACTCGTCCACGTCGATCCTGATACGTCCCGACGGCAGTTTCCGGCCCAGCCCGATCCGCCTGGCCGCCGCCACCACGCTCGCCGCCCCGTGCATGACATCGCCGCCCAGCTGCGGCCAGCTCGACAGTGTCTCGCCGACCTCGACCATGCTCGCCGCCATTCGCGCCGACAGGCCACGCGCCCCGAGCAGACGCACCACGAACGGGGCTTTGTCCTGCGCGGAGAGACCGCGCAGATCGGCCGCGCGCACCCCGCCGAGCAGACCGTGGAAGGGCTCCCGATCCGGTTCGAGGTCGAAGCGCTCGACATCGAGCAGGCCGCGGTCACTGGTTTCCATCAGCAACGGAATCCGGTGCGCTGCCGCCGCCTCGCGGATCACCAGTTTCATGTCGAGCGAATCGCATTCCTCGATGACGATCGACAATCCGGCGAGGAACGCGTCGACGGAATCGTCGTCGACACCGGTCTCGAAGATCTCGACCGGCAGGTAGGGGTCGAGTTCGGCGATCTTGCGCGCCGTGACGACGGCCTTGTTGACGCCGATGTCGAATACCGTGCCCGGCACCCGATTCAGATTCGACAGTTCGATGTCGTCCAGGTCGGCCAGCCGCAGCGTGCCGACGACGCCCTCCAGCGCGAGCAGATAGGCGATCGCGTGTCCGACGCTCTGACCGACGACACCGATCGTCGAGGTGGCCAGCCGGTCCTGTTCGGCGCGGGTCAGTTTGTTGCGATTGCGATCGAGGCGCACCGCGCGGAAGACATCCGGGCCGGGAAGTCCGACCAGGGCGCGACGCCACGGGTAGTAGATCCACCGTGGCGAATCCGGATCGGCGACCGACCGCGCGGTGTCGGCGAGGCGGTCGAACTCCGCGCGCAGCGGTTCCCGCAGGTCGATGTGCTCGATATGCGGCAGGTCGCGCAATTCGGCCAGGGTTCTCGCGTGCGCCGGGTCGGTCTCGTCCAGGATCAGCGGGCGATGGTCGGGCACTCGGCCGGGATCATCCCCCATGGCCGTCCCGCCCCTGTGCGGCCCGCTCGCTGCCCGGCGGCGCGGCGAAGTAGGAATGGTCGGCCTCGGCGAGTGCGCGGGTCTCGGCGCGGATCCGCGCGCTCTGCGACCGGTCCGCGAACGCCCGATAGGTGCGGGTGTCCCACCAGATCGGGACGGTCCGGTAGCGCTCGTCCGGGAAGGGCACCGACGGTATGTGCGCGGCGCGCACGGCCCCGCTGGCCCGATGCCGAGGCACCGTGAAGGTGGCGACGGTGGCGAATCCGAAGCGGGCGTCCAACAGCAGCGCGCCGTGCAGCACGGCGCGCGAGACCACGTCACCGAGTGCGGATCGGTGCGGCGAGTCCCGCGCCACCCAGGCGCCCTTGGCCTCGACCACGCCCTCGGGAATGCGGTCGGCGACCATGCGCCGCAGTTCCACGGCGCCGCGACGCCCGTTCCAGTCGGCGACACCGCGGACCTCGTCGACGTGGGTGTACCTGCCCTGGATCCGGACACCGGCGACCGCCTCGCCCGCGGGGTCCACACCGAGGAAGAACAGCGCCGTCGAGGCGCCGTCGCTCGTCCGCTCGAATTCGAGCGCGGGTTCGACGCCGAATTGACGGTAGACCTCGTGCGCCCCGTTCAGATAGCGATTCCACAGGGCGGGACACGCGGCGGGAGCGGCGACAAAGAATGTGTATCCGGATTGCTCGTCACGGAATCGCGGGATTCCCGCGCCGAGAGCGTCCTCCGGAACGACTGCAATCGCTTCGACAGTCATCGGTATTCCTACTCCGTTGCTCCGCGCTCGCGCACGGTCGTTCATACCCCATCCGGTGAACCCGGCCCCCTGATTCGTTCGGGCGGCAGAGTCGCCTAGGGCAGTATCCGTCATCCCACGAGAATTCACCAGGCGTCCGGCTAACCTTCCGGAAACATCGAGAAACGACCCGAGTTACCGCAGTTCAGGACCCTGACAGCCAATCCGATTCGCAACGAAAAGACCAGTTGGTTCTCTCATCGCAATTGACGGGCTATCAAACGAGGATGGAAATGAAGAGTTCGACCGACTCCGGCCCACGCCAGATCTCTATTTCCTCGCGGTAGGCGCGGGTGATCTCGGCCGAGGCCGTCGCGTCGTCCACCTGCGCCCAGACGTCCTCCACCGGATCGTGGTAGTCGCCGTTCGGCTCGAAGCGGGCGTACACACCCTTGGGCACCCGGACCAGAAGGTCACCGACCGGGACCGCCTGCGGCGCGCGGTACTCGAAACACACCATCGCGTTGTAGTTTCCCGCGGGATCGGGCACGTAGACGGTGAACAGCGGCTGGGACGTCGCCGCCCGGTCGCGCAGTCGATCCTTGAGGAATTCGATCAGATCGCTGTTGCTGACCTTGAAGCTCGGACGCACCCGAGGAACGACCAGCCCACCGTAGATCGCCTCGTTGCGGACAACGATCGCATAGCTCATCGGGGATCTACCGCCAGATACAGATCGATTTTGTAGGCGTGCGGATAACACTCGAAATCGCCGGTATAGGTGCGCTTGATCTGGTTGTGCTCCTCGGCATAGGCGATCTGCGTCCACAGGTCGGTCATCACCTGCGGAAAGTTACCGACAGAAGAGAAGCGGGCATAGGAGCCGCCCCGAAGCAGTGCCACGAGATGACCGCGCGTGACTTCCTCGAACGTCGCGCACTGATATCCGACGATCTGGGTGTGGTAAGTGCCGAGTTCGCCGCTGTAATCGGTATACGCACTCGCGAGCGGGCCGCCCAGATCCTGATGCAGCACCGCGGCCCATGCGGCCTCCAGATCCTGGTCACGCAATTCTCCGAGCGCACGTTTCGGGCTGCGCACCGGTAACCCGGCAACCCACGTCTCGTCCCGCTCGACGATTTCAAACTGCATGAAAAGACTCTTTCGAGATATATCCGGGGGCGACGCCCGCATCCGGTCGGACAGAAAGGCCATGCTATCAACACGGCCGGAGGGAAAACGATCACCTCGGCCGCCGGGTTCCCTGCCGCACACCCGGTTTGAACTGGACAGATGTCCGCCAAGGGGGCTTGCACCCGGGCGGCGCGGCGGCCCTTCGCCGGGCGCGCCGAACCGGCACCCCGACCCCCGCACGGGGTTCGCAATCGCGGGGCAATCCCGGGACGTGCCGTCACAGCGAACACCCGCGCCGAAACCCGGCACGAGCAGACTCACCGCTATTCGATCAAGCCCGACGGCGTGTCCGGCCCGACCGGCCGGATCAGACAGGTCAGGAACCGCGACGGGCCGTGCGGAAGCCGGACACAGGACAGTTCGACCGGTTGCCAGCCCCGCGACAACGTGAGCAATCGCACCACCCCGCGCGCCCGATCCACCCGGTTCTCCACCAGAGATCGCAGCGCCGTCAAATAGATCCCGATGTCATCGGGGTGGATCAGATGGGTGGTGGCCAGATCGAATTCCCCCGCGCCGGACGGATCGGTGCCCTTGGACGCGGGATGATGACGCCACGCGATATCACCGAGCGGAGGCGTCAGCCATTCGATGATCTGCATGGTCTCGGCATCGATCAGAGCGGTGGTGCCGCCGAGCAGCGCGACGGCGGCGTCGTCCCGATAGGTCGGGGCGATCAGGCCGGGTTCGCGCGCGGGTTCGACCTGGAGCAGCAGCCCCCGCAGGACATTCGGCCCGTGGTGGCGGAAGAATCCGAACACCCTGGCACTGCGTTCGTCCGGGGTGCGCACCTGCATGGCGCCCTGCCACCTGGTCCCCGGCCGCGAGTCCAGCGCCGCCGTCATCAGCCGGTCGCGCTCCTCGCATTCGATGATCCGCGACAGGAACCACGCGCCGTGCAGCCGCGGATGCCCGTGCGGCAGGACCGTCCCGCCCGTCCCGTCCGCCAGCACCGTCCACTGCCTGCCGTGCCAGAGGAAGACGTCGATACCGGGCGCGGGATCACGCCGCCGCCTGCCGACCCACAACCGCACGGCCAGCGGCGTCCCGTCCGGACCCGGCACCGGTTCGGCGTGCACATCCCGCCGTTCCCCCCGCACGAGGACCTCGCGATCGCAGCTCTCGTTGCTCTCGATGGCCTGCGCCACCGCCGAACTCGCCACCGTGGACAGCGTCCCCGGCCGCACCAGTCGGTGCAGCGAGCGCTCACGCGCCGTCCGCTCCTCCGGCACCTGCCTGATCGCCCGATCCGGTTCCGCGGCGTCTATCACGTACCACATATCCCACCCCTCGACTTCGTTCGGACGGTCGCATTCCCCTGCCCGTCACCCCGCCTGAGCTCCGTCCCTGTCCCACCGGATGCTCGTCGCACCGACTCTACGACCACTGGCGCACGAGAACACAGTCGAGCAGACTCGGTCACCATGCGGACCCGGATGCACGTCCACGCCGAACACGTCCTCCGACAGCGCCACCGCCCGGTGCCGCGACGCCGATCCGGATCCCCCGCATGAGTCCCGCGATCCCCGCCATCCGCTGCGGCGCGCGAATCCGTGAGCAGCCGGTGGCGCACGAACGCGCGGGCCGTCTCGCCGCGACGTTCGCCGCGCGGGGTATCGGCCGCGGTGATCGCGTGGCGGTGCTGCTGCGCAACGACATCGAATTCCTCGAGGTCTCCCTCGCCGTCGCCACCTGCGGCGCGAATCCGGTGCCGATCAGCACCAGGTGGCAGGCGCGCGAGATCGCCCACGTGCTCACCGACGGCGGCGCGCGGATCGTCATCGCGCATACGGAGTTCATCGCCACCGTCGAACGGGCCATCGAATCCGCCTGTCTCACAGCGCGGATCGTCGAAGTGGCGATGCCGGTCGAACTACTCGACGAAGCCGGGCTCGACCACACCGCGGCGACGCCCACGGGCAGGCACCCCACCCTCGAGCAGTGGATCGCCGACAGCGAGACGCCGTTGGGCCACGTCGACGGGGCGATCGCCGATTCGATGGGCCTGATCTACACCTCCGGCACCACCGGAGCCCCCAAAGGCGTACTGCGCGAACGGATGACGCCGACGCAACTGCTGTCCATCGCGGGCGGCACGGCACAGCGGATGGGCCTGGTCCCCGGTGGGCGCATGCTCGTCGCCGGGCCGCTGTACCACACCAGCCCGAACGCGGTCGCCGTGCTGGCGCTGCGCATGGGCACCGACATCACGATCATGCCGCGTTGGGACGCCACACGCTTCCTGGGACTGGTCGACGAACGACGGATCACCCAGGCCAAAGTCGTGCCGACGATGCTGTCGCGTCTGCTGTCGGTGCCCGACGACCTCCGCCGCCGCTACGACGTCTCCAGCCTGACCCACCTGATCCATTCCGCCGCGCCGTGCCCGCCCGCGGTCAAGCGCGCGGCCATCGACTGGTTCGGCGACGCCCTGATCGAGTTCTACGGCTGCACCGAGGCAGGCACCATCACCTGGATCAGCGCCGACGAATGGTCGGCGCGTCCGGGCAGTGTCGGTCGCGGCGTGGACGGGTCGGCCGCCGTCGTCGCCACCGCGGACGGAATCCGGCTTCCCGCAGGCGAAATCGGCCGGGTGTTCGTGCGCGGCGCGGACTACTGGCCCGCGTTCCGCTATCTGGGCCGCGACACCGAGTCCACCGCACCGATCCCCGGTTTCCTCGATATCGGTGATACCGGCTACCTCGACGAGGACGGCTACCTCTACCTGACGGGCCGCTCCAGCGAGATCGTCATCTCCGGCGGGGTGAACATCTATCCCGCCGAAATCGAATCGGCCTTCCTCGAATTCGACGGTGTCGAGGATGTCGCGGTATTCGGCATCCCGCATCCGGGGGATCTCGGCGAAGCCGTCGCCGCGCATGTCGTCGCGCGTCCCGGTGCGCTTCTCGACGCCGAGGAATTGCGGAAAGGATTGCGCGACCGGCTCGCCGACTACAAGATCCCGCGCGAACTGCGAATCGTCACCGAACTCCCCCGCGACGATTCGGGGAAGATCTACAAACGCCGACTGCGGGCGCTCTACCCGGACTGAATCCGGTTGCGCGACGGCAGAACCCGTACCGCGCGAGCCCTGATCAGCTACGCGGCTTCGATATACGCCTTGACGCGGTTCAACGTCTCGAGCATCCCCTCGCGATTGGTCCGCCCCCGCCAACGACCGGCCAACGCCCAGTACAACCGCAGCGGCACCGTCCTGGACAGTTCGAACGATTCGGTGACATCCGTGCCGCCGTCGACCGGTTCGAACACATAGCGCCAGGTGTTGATGGCCATACCGCCGGGGCCGAGCACGATGAAGGCGAATTCACGTCCCGGTTCGCTCGCGATCACGCGACACACCGTCGAATATTTGAGACCCCAGCCGTTGCGGTTCACATGTCCGCGGAATTTCGCCCCGACCACGGGCTCCTTCGCGTCGCCCACCCATTCGGCGGCGAAGGTCTCGGGGCTGAATCGCCCGGTTTCGGTGATATCGCTGACGAGTTCCCAGATCTTCTCGGCGGGTGCGGCCATCCGAACTGTCACGCTGTCCTGCATACCCGCACGCTAGCAGGCGCGGCAATCGACTCAGCCGATGATCGGCGCCGGTCTATTGTTCCTCACCGATCACGGCGGTGAATTCGCGTAGCCGGGTGCGGAACTCGACCAATTCCGTGGGATCCCAGCCGATGGCGCAGGCCAAACGTCGCGGAATATCGGCCGCGCGCTCGCGCAATGCCACCCCGTCGTCGGTCAACTCGACCCGCACCGACCGTTCGTCCTCGGCGCTACGGCTGCGCGTCAGCAGTCCGTTCGCCTCCAACCGCTTGAGCAGCGGCGACAGGGTGCCGGAGTCCAGGTCGAGCGCCGCGCCCAGATCCTTCACCGCGACGGGCCCACGGTCCCACAGCACCAGCATCACCAGATATTGCGGATAGGTCAGCCCGAGCGGATCGAGCAACGGACGGTACAGTCGCGTCACCGCGCGGGAGGCGGCGTACAGCGCGAAACACACCTGGCTGTCGAGCCGCAATTCCTCGCCGACGGCGATCTCACCCTGCGTCATCGTCACACCTCCTACCTAAACGGTAGCGGGCAACTCAATTGCACACAATAATCGCTGGTGTGACGCCTGTCGCCCGGTTTGCCGGGTGTCAGCAGCCATCGGGACCGCAGGACTCCGCGTCCTCGGCGGCGACCGTGACCAGCGACGAACGGGCGGACCACGCCTGCTCCAGCGCGCGGGTGAACGTCTCGGCCTGCTGCGCACCGGAGACGCCGATCCTGCGGTCGAAGACGAAGAACGGCACACCGTTCGCGCCGAGTTCGGCGGCCTCGCGCTCGTCGGCGCGCACCTGCGCCGCGAACAGACTGTCGTCGGCGAGCACGGCGCCCACCTCCCGCTCGTCGAGTCCGGCCGCGACGCCGAGTTCGAGCAGTCGCGCCGGGTCGAAGGCCGAGCGCTCGTCCGCGAAATTCGCCCGGTACAGCAGCGTCAGCAATTCGTCCTGACGGTCGTGTTTCGCGGCCAGATGCAGGAGCCGGTGCATATCGAAGGTATTGCCGTGGTCGCGACCCTCGGTGCGATATTCCAGCCCCTCGTCGCGCGCGTTCTGCGCGGTCCCGAGTTCGGCCTGCCTCGCCTGTTCCTCGGTCAGCCCGTATTTCGCGGCGAGCAACGGCAGCAGCGGCGTGGCCGCACGCGGTGACCCGGCATCCAGTTCGAAGGACCGGTACACCACCTCGACCTCGTCACGATGGGCGAATCCGGCCAAACCCTTCTCGAATCGGGCCTTGCCGACGTAGCACCACGGGCAGGCGATATCGGACCAGATCTCGACGCGCATCACAGCTCACTTCCGCATTTCCCGGCAACGGGGCATCTCCCCGGTTCCGAATAGCTGAAACATTGCCTGACCGGCGAATATTCCGAGACCGCCGAGGCCGACGGTCATGGATTCCCATGCCGGTCTTGTCCTGTTTACCCGATTCGCCTACGCTCCGGCCCTCGTGAGTACAAGCGCGGCAATCGAATCGCGAAAAGAGAGATACACGTGGGGGGCGGTGACCGCGTTCGGAGTGATCGCCGGTTACGCGGCGGTTCTGCTCGCTGACGCCAGGCACTACTACACCGACGACACCGAGGCCCAGTACGCGCCGATGTGGGTGCACCTCGGAAACGAGATGCGCGAGGGACGTTTTCCCGCGCTGGTGCCGTGGGAGTGGATGGCGGGCAACTACTCACTGGAGGAAGCGGGTCTCTACAACCCGCCCCAACTGCTCGCCCATTTCCTCGCGCCGTCGATGGACAACCTCGCCGTCTACGCCACCCTGGTGAAACTGGTCTTCTCGATCATCGCCGGACTCGGCGTCTACCGGACCTGCCTCGCCTACGGCGCGCGCGCACCGTGGTCGGCCCTCGCGGGTGTCGCCTTCCCGCTCAGCGGATGGTTCCTGTTCTTCGACCAGGCCAGCTGGATGACCTCGCACACCGCCACCGCGTGGCTGGTGAACGCGTGGGCCTCGGCCGTGCTCTACGCCCGCGGTCGCGGCGGACCGATTCCGCTGTTCGTCTTCCTCTACCTGACACTGACCGTCCAATACGCCTTCCCCGCGGTGCTCGCGGGGTTGATGATCGCGGCGGTGCTCGCGGGCGAGTACGTCCACCGGCGTGAGTGGCCGCCGATCCGGCGGCTGATCCTCGCCTCCGGTTGCGCGGCGCTCGCGGCGTTGATCGCCAATCTGCCCGGCCTGCTCTCCTCGCAGGTCACCTGGCGCGGCAACGCAAAGATCCACAACGATCCGTTCCTCACCGTGCCGTGGTCGGAATCGCTCAACGCCAGCCTGCCCAGCACCACCCCGGCGTTCACGGCCTGGTGGGGCCACGTCCAACCACTGCCGATGGTCTACATCGCCTGGTTCCTGATTCCGGCGTTGGCCTTCATCGACTGGCGGGCGGTGGCGCGCTCGGCGCGCGAGATCAGCGGCATCGCCTTCTTCGCGGCGGCCGTGCTCATGTGGACCGCGGGCCCCGGCGCCATCGGCCCGCTGCGCTGGCCCGCGCGCGTACTCCCGATGCTGGCCGTCACTCTGCTCGTGTTGGTGTGTGTACTGCTCAGCCGCCACGGCGTGTTCGCCTCCTCACGCAGGCGGGCCGTCGCGGCGGCGACATTGATCGGCGTGCTGTTCATCCGATCGGTCTCGGCGGCCCCCGAACTCGTCCTGCGCCATCTCCTCGCGGCGCTGACCGTCGCGGCACTCGGCGCGGCCGCGGTGTGGCTCGCCCGCCACAAGGGCGCGGCCACGGCGTGCGTACTCGCCATCGTGGCGATGCTGCCGATCGCCTTCGGCCAGGTGGAAGCCTCGCCCAGCACGCCACTGTCCTACAACTTCCCGGAACGCCGTTCGACGATGACCGCGGCCTTCCCCGACTTCGACGGTCGCACACTGCAACTCGCCGACCGTGCCCTGCTCGCGCCGCAGGACCGGAGTATCACCGACGCGTACGGGTCACTCGCCATCGGCAACTACGCCAAGAACCTCGGCCTGGAATACGTCAACGGCTACACGCCCATCGGACACGCCGCCTTCGCGGGTCTGCTGTGCATGGCCTGGGACGGCAGCACCTGCGCCGACGGTTTCCGCCGCGCCTTCGCGACCGAACCGTCCACCGGGCGAACGATCGTCGACCTGATGAAGATCGACCGCGTGGTGCTGCACCGGGCCCAGTACCCGAACGCCCGTGACCACGCCGCGCCCGAGGGCTGGCAGTGGGTCGACTACCCGGGGCACGAACGCTACATCGTCGTCCTCGAACGCGTCGACGGCCTGATCTCCACCCGCAACGGCATCATCGCCGACACCGAAGGCGTTCTCGCCACCGCGACCAGGCACAACAGTTTCACCAGCAACGCCCGCGTGACCTCGATCGAAGGCGGCCGGGTTGTCCTGTCCCGACTCGGCTGGCCCGGCCACCGCGTCACCCTGAACGGCGACGAGATCCCGTACACCACCGTCGCGGGCACCTTCATCGCCGTCGACCTCCCCGCGGGCACCGACAACGCCGAACTCGTCCTCGCCTGGCGCCCGCCGGGCTGGGAACTCGGCATCGCGGGCGCCTCGGGCGGCCTGGCCGGAATCGGGCTGTTGCACTGGGCCTTTCACCGGCAGCGCCGCCGCGACCTCGAAATTCCGGCGGACGAGCCGGCCGGAAACGAGAGCTCGCTGGTGGGTACTTCGTCGACGACGTGAGGTCTGGCGTCGTCGGCACCGACCCGGCAGCGGGCGGCCGACGGTACGACCGGAACCGTCATCGCGCGGGTCGCCGACCGCATGGCGGCTCTGCCGTTGTCCCCCGGATTTCCGTGGCAGTCGCACGGCGGTTCGCCCGACGGCCGCCTCCCGCCGTCATCCCGGCCGCGACGTGGCAGATGACGAACGGGCGCGCTGTCCCGCGCGACTCCCGGCGGGCGCCGCACCCGGTCAATCGACGGTCACGTCCGAACCTCGGCGCGGCAATGGAAGCCACTGCGAACCCTCGATCCCCTCCGGCAACGCGACGACCTCGCGCCGCATCCGGTGAACCAGAACCATCGACCCGGCCAGCACCCCGCAATAGGCGATGACGTAGGCATTGATCAGCAGTGGCGACACCGGCCACGACGGCGGTAGCAGGAAGACACCGATCGACACCCAGGTCGGACTCCAGTGGTAGGCCCACGCACCGGTCGACAGGAAGAGCGCGACGGCGACGATCCACCAGCCGCGCCGGTACTGCGCCCGATGGACCAGGTAGACCAGCAACGGCACGAACCACACCCAGTGATGCCCCCACGCGTAGGGCGAGATCACGCAGGCGGTGAGCCCGGCCAGGATGACCGCGAGCAGTCGCTCCCCACACCGAGACAACTCGGCGACGACCGCCGAACTCAGCACCGCGACCGCCGCCGCGAGTACCAGCCACAACCACACCGGGGCCGGTCGTCCGATCAGGTGGGCCAGCGCGCCGCGCAGCGATTGATTGGCCGGATGCGTGTCGACCGCGATCCGGCCCGACTGGAAGAAGGTCGAGGTCCAGTACCGGCGCGAGTCCTCGGGCAGCACCACCCAGCTCACCACGACCGTCGCGACGAAGACGCCCGACGCGGTCGCCGCCGCACGCCACTGCCGCAGCGCCAGGAACTGCACGACGAAATAGCCGGGGACCAGTTTGATGCCCGCCGCGATACCGACGCCGAATCCGCGCCCCCGGCTGCCGTCGGCCCGCGACCAATCCCACAGCACGAGCAGCATCAACACCAGATTGATCTGCCCGTAGTACAGGGTGGTGCGCACCGGTTCGAGGAAAACGCATGTCGCGGTCAGCAATACGCTCAGCCCGAGCAGATTTCGCCCGATCCGATAGCCGAGGATGCGCCAGCTCAGCAGCACGCAGCCGAGCAGCACCACGATATTCACCGCGAGCCAGGTATCGGTGACCGCCGACCACGGCACCCGTTCTATCGGGAGAAAGGCGAGCGCCGAGAACGGGGTATAGGTGTAGAGAAGTCCGCGGAACGTCGGCTCGGTATAGAGCGCGCGGCCGTGCAGTATCCGCCAGGCACCGTCCCGATAGACATGCACGTCCAATCCGCCGACCAGGATCCCCGATTTATCGAGCCACGGATCGACCGTGGTGAGGACAAGAATCAGCGCCGCGACCGCACCGATCGCGAGAACGAAAAACGTCGGCCCGGTGCGAGGGAAATCCAATGGCCGCGAATTGCGCACGGACAGTTAACTTACCGAAACAGCGAATCACAAACATGTCACTGTCATTACGTTCAGCTTGCACCCGCATGGCACCGACACGGAAACCCGGCGTGAACAGGTCGCAAACCTGTGCCGAGACAGTTTCCGAGTGGGGCGTGTCACCCCGCGGTTGCTACTGCTCGCCGCGCAGTTCGGGAAAGCTCGCGCGCAGATTGTCCAGGCAACGCAGCACCTCGCGCAGTTCACGTTGCAGCAACTGCGATTCGGTATTGGCCCTCGGGGTTCCCCGGCTGGTCAGTCCCATCCCCCGGATGGCGGAGGTGAGCGTCTCGGCCTCCGCGACGAGCAGGTCGTAGAACACTCGCGCCTGTTCCACATCGGATCGATCCCGCACTCGTCCCTCATCACGCCGAACCGGATGATGGTTTGTCCGGTTTCCCCTCCATGGTTACGCGTCGGCGAACGGCCGTCAAACGCGACGCCACCCCCACCGGATCAACCGATGACCTGGCAGGAACTGCCCGTATCTATTCCGGTGTGCCGCACGTCGACCGCGATGTACTGCGACGAGGTGTACCGGCCGGGCTCGGACTGGATCGCGACGAGATTCTGCGCACCGACACGGGTCGGCGTCCAGGTGACGGTGACGGTGTTGTTCTCCGGATGGTGCACCGCCGCCGAGGGCAGCCGTTCGCCGTTGCCCGGTATGACTCCGCCCGCGACCATGAAGAACACCGTGCCCGGCGGGATGACCGCATCGGTGACGACGGCGGTCACGGTGTAGCGGCAGCCGACCGCGAGTCCCTCCGGACCCGCCGCGACGCTCACCGAGGTCACCTCCGCCTGCGCGGACGCCCCCGCGACGACCACCGCCGCCGCTGTCGCCAGCAACGCCGCGGCGCCGACCGTGATCCGGGACATGAACCTGGTCATTCGCGCTGCCTCCTGGTCGTCTACGGAATTCCTACTATAGGAGCGGGATCCGTGACACCGCGCCGGTTTCCACCCCCCGGGCTCGGAGGGCCGTACTCCGGCCCGGTCCGTGCGCCCAGCTTCCCCGGAGCGTCCGAGGACATCGCGGGCACCGGCTAGCCTGGACCCGCACGGCTGATTCGTCCTACCGCGAAACCGCTGGAGGTATCTTGCGCATCATTCGATTCCTGGCCGTAGTGCTCGCGCTGGCCGGGTGCTTCGTCCTCACCGGTCCGATCGCGCTCGGCGATCCGATCGCCGTCGACGACGTCACCGGTAAGAGAATCGACGATGCCCTGGCGGTACGGGCATCGGAGAGTGGCCGGAACAGAGCGGATCTGGTCGAACTGCTGTCGCGGCAGTTCCTCGGCACGCCCTACGGCGCCGATATGCTCGTCGGCTCCGCGTCGCGGCCGGAACAATTGGTGGTCGATTTCCGCCGCGTCGACTGCTTCACCTACCTGGATTACGTGGCGGCGCTGAGCGAATCCGGCGACCGGGATCAGTTCCTACGGAATCTGATCGATACGCGCTACACCGAAGGTCGCGTCGATTTCGCCCAGCGCAGGCATTTCTTCACCGACTGGGCGCATACACGGAAGATCAACGCCACCGACGTCACCGCATCGGTCGATCCCCGCGCGGTGACCGTCACCAAGGATCTGAACGCGAAGGGCGACGGCGGGAACTACCTGCCCGGCCTGCCCGTCGTCCGACGCGATATCACCTACATCCCGAGCGAATTCGTCGACGAGGCCGTCATCGCCCGATTGCGCAACGGCGACTACATCGGCGCCTACGCCGACCAGCCCGGCCTCGACGTCACCCACGTCGGTATCTTCGCGACGACGCCTTCGGGTCCGGTCCTGCGCAACGCCTCCTCGCTCGCGGCGAACAACAAGGTCGTGGACTCACCGTTGCTCGAATACGCGAGAACTGTCCCCGGAATCGTCGTCCTGCGCCCGGTGTAGGGCCGTTCAGTTCGGCGGGAACTGTCCGTTCGCCGTCACCGTGGTTCCGGTCAGGGTGAATGTCACGACGCTCGGTCCGCCCTGCGGGCAGCACAGCGGATCTTCCTCTCTCGGCCAGCGGTATTGCACCGACACGGTGTCGCGGGTCTTGCCGAGAACCGTCGTGTACGCGTACGGCTGCGCGCTCGCGGTACCGAGATACTTTCCGCCGGTGAAGAACAGGATGTGCGTGCCCGGGTGAATTCCCGGCCATTCCACCGTCATCCACGACAGGACACCGGAACATCCGGCCTCGATCGGATCATCGCTGCCCGCCTGGATCTCCCAACCGTCCCCCGCCGGGGGCTCGCCCAAACGCGCGACCGACGACGCCGCGAGTGCCGAGTTCACATCGAAGCAGAGGCCGTGACCGCTACCCTCCGGCACGGGCTGCGCGGTCGGGCTTTCAGGTTTCGGCGTGGCGGGCGAAGTCACCTCGGGTGTCCCGGGTTTCGACGTCACTTCCGGCGCCGTTTCGACCGGGGAACCAGCGCTCGTGGTCCGCGGCGTCGTCGGACTCGCCGAGGACGTCGCGGCACTCCCCGTCGAGGTCCCGCCCCCGGTCGACGTGCCCGAATCGGTGCCGCACGCGGCGACTCCGATCACTACGCTCGCCGCGATCGACAACACCGCCGATAATTTGACATTCATTTCGCACCCCTCGAAGCCCATGGGCTTTCTACGATTTCGATATTCGATCGTGTCCGGACGAATATCCGCGCACCGATAAACACGCTGCGCGTTATCGCCGCGTGACGAATATTCGTGTCCCCCAACTATTGTCAGGTGTATCGGAGCTGTTTTCGAGGTGTTACAGGAATTCCCGGGGATGAATCGATGCCCACTAGCGAATATCGATCACACCCGAGCAGCGCACCGGCGGCACCTGGATCGGCCCCGCGTTGACCGTCGTCAGATCCACCCGGACCGGTCCGGCCCCCGTCGGCAGATGCAGGAAGAACACGGGATTGGTCGACCCGAGCCCCACCCGGCCGTTCCCCACCGCCTCACCGGATTCACCGGTCGCCAGATTCGTCCACCGGATCGCCGGGTTGGTCTGGTACCCCCAGATACTCGGCTGCGCCGAGGTGATCTCGATCGTCGGCCGCCCCGGCGTCGCATCCCACTGATACGCCGCGATCCGCCCCGCGTACGGCAGGTCGACGATATTCGGACTCAACCCCCAGCAGATGACATC
>NZ_JAFMPL010000060.1:0-47032 GCF_019038455.1 Nocardia noduli | reverse complement strand
GGGCGGGTGAGGGGGAGGCGGACGATGAAGCGGGTGTCTCCCGGCTCGGATTCGACTCGGATGTCGCCGTCGTGTTTGTTCACCACGATCCGGAACGAGATGTCGAGGCCCAGGCCGGTGCCGTCGCCGACCGGTTTGGTGGTGAAGAACGGTTCGAAGACGCGGCGCCGGACGTCTTCGGGGATACCGGGACCGGTATCCCCGATCTCCACGACGGCACAGTCGCTTTCGCGGTAGGTGCGCACGGTGAGGGTTCCGCTGCGTTGCATCGCGTAGCAGGCGTTGTCGATCAGGTTGGTCCACACCTGGTTGAGTTCGGCGGCGTAGCAGGGGACCGGCGGCAGGGTGCGGTCGTATTCCTTGACCACGGTGATGCCGTCGCCGAGTTTGCGGCTCATCATCACCAGGGTGCTGTCGAGCAACTCGTGGATGTCGACGACCTGGAAGGGCGCGCGGTCCATCTGCGAGTACTGCTTGGCGGCATTGACGAGGGTGGAGATGCGGGCGGTGGAATCGCCGATCTCGTTCATCAGCAGCTCGGTCTCGATGGTGTAGTTGAGCCAGCGGATCGCGCCTTCGAACACCTTGCCGGGACAGGCCTCCAGGGTGCCGTGGACGCGTTCGAGCCAGTCGACGTCGAATCCGGCCTGCACGAAATTCGGGGCCAGATTCCAGCCGTCGGCGATCTCGTGGTCTTCGAGCCACTCGCCGAGCACGTCCTCGCGGTCGGCGGCCTCCATCGACGTCAGCTCGGGGGCCTTGGCGACCTGGGCGGCCGCCTCCTCCTGCAATCGCACCAGGGTCACGAGTACTTCGGGCTGGAATTTGCCCTCGGCCATCATGGCCAGTTTGTGGCGCATCCCGGCGACGCGTTCCCGCAAACCGGAGGTGGCGCGCACGGCCGCGGCGGCGGGATTGTTGAGCTCGTGGGTCAGCCCGGCCGACAGCGAACCGAGCGCGAGCAGCCGCTCCCGTTCGGCCACGCGCTGATTACCGGCGCGATTACCGGTGAACGCGCCCTCCAACAGATGCACGGCCATCGGGAACCACTCGTGCATCATCCGCGAGAAGATCTCGGCGTCGAGGACGAAGAACCGCGACCGCTTCGTCGCGTAGACCGACGCGGTGTAGGTCTGATCGACCTTGTCACCGAGGTAGGCGGTCCACGCGCCGACGTAGACGCCGCGGTAGTCGGTCTGGTTCAACTCGATCTCGGTGCCGCCGGAGAGTTTGGTCAGGCGGATCTCGCCGTCGAGCATCACGTAGAAGCAGGTGGCCGGATCGCCTTCACGGCAGACCGGGCCCGGCTCCAGATATTCGATCTTGCCGTCGGCGCACAGCCAGTGCAGCTGTTCGTCGTTCAGGTGTTCGAAAAGGAACAGGGTGCGCAATTCCTCGGGATCGCACACCGCCGCCCGGGTCGTCGTTTCCTCGCCCATGGTCCTCGCCTCCGATTACGCCAGATACCTGTGCACGAGCATGACGGCCATCGCTCCTTCGCCGACCGCGGAGGCCACCCGCTTGGCGGAGTCGGCGTGCACGTCGCCCGCGACGAATACGCCGGGCACACTTGTTTCCAAGTGATGCGGTGGCCTCGGCAATTCCCAGCCGCGCGGACGCGCGCCGTCGACGAGCAGATCCGGACCGGCCAGCACGTAGCCCGCCTCGTCGCGGATGACGATCCCGTCCAGCCATTCGGTCTGCGGCGCGGCCCCGATGAACAGGAACAGTCGCTCGGCCTCGGCCTTCTCCTCGGCGCCGGTCACCCGGTTGCGCAGCACGATCCGCTGGAGGTGATCGGCGCCGTCGGCGGCGGTCACCTCGGTGTCGGTGTGCACGACGATATTCGGGATCTGCGCGATCTGCTCGATCAGATAGTGCGACATGGACTTGGTCAGCGAATCGGCGCGGACCACCAGGTGCACGGTGCGGGCGTTGCGGGACAGGAACACCGCGGCCTGTCCGGCCGAATTCGCCCCGCCGACGATGTAGACGTCGTGATCGGCGCATTCGGCTGCCTCGGTCATCGCCGACCCGTAGTAGACGCCGCGGCCGGTGAAGTCGTCCACGCCCGGCGCCGGATGACGCCGGTAGTCGACGCCGGTCGCGATGATCACGGTATGCCCGCACAACCGTCCGCCGTCGGCGAAATTCACGGTGCGCGCCGACCCGTTGACCTCCAGGCCGGTCACCTCGCGCGTGGTGATGACCTCGGCGCCGAATTTCGCGGCCTGCCTGCGCGCGCGATCGGCGAGCTGGGAACCGGAGACGCCGTCGGGGAATCCGAGGTAGTTCTCGATGCGTGAACTCTGCCCGGCCTGCCCGCCGGTGGCGGTGCGCTCGACCAGAACGGTGCGCAGTCCCTCCGAGGCGCCGTAGACCGCGGCGCCGAGTCCGGCCGGTCCGCCGCCGACCACGATGAGGTCGTAGAAATCGCCGGTGGGAGTGACATTGAGGCCGACGCTCTCGGCCAGTTCGCTGTCGGTGGGCTGGATCAGGGCGGTGCCGGTCGAGGTGATCACCACCGGACATCGTTCGGGGTCGGCGCCCGCCGCGTCGAGTAGTCGGGCGCCTTCGGGTTCCTCGGCCAGGTACCAGCGGTAGGGCAGCTGGTTGCGGGCCAGGAATTCACGCACCTGCGAGGAGCGCGGCGACCAGCGGTTGCCGATCACCTTGGTCTCGGTGACCGGTTTGTGATCGCTGGAACGCCACGCCTCCAGCAGTCCGTCGAGCACCGGATACAGCTTCTCCTCCGGCGGATCCCACGGCTTGAGCAGGTAGTGGTCCAGATCGACGACATTGATCGCGTCGATGGCCGCGCTGGTGTCGGCGTAGGCGGTCAGCAGCACGCGGCGGGCATAGGGGTGCAGGTCCATGGCCTGCTCCAGGAATTCGATGCCGTCCATCCCCGGCATCCGATAGTCGGCGATCAGCACCGCGACGGCTTGACCGCGCAATTTCATCTCGCGCAGCGCGTCGAGGGCGTCGGGCCCCGATTCCGCGCGCAGGATCCGGTAATCGGCCCCGTACCGGCGGCGGAGGTCGCGCACGACGGCGCGGGAGACGCCCGGATCGTCATCGACACTGAGAATGGCCGGTTTGGCGGCGGCAGGTGCGGTCACCAGAGAATTATGTCGTGTCACGTCGCCTCGCGCAGGCGCCGATCGGAGCCCCGCCCCCGGACCCCCGAACCAGGGGAGGTCACACGCGGTGTCGCTGAACCAAGTCGAGTTCGCCCGGAGTCAGCAATCGTTCGAGGCCTTCCTCCCGCGCCTGTCGTTTCGCCCGGCGCGGCGTCGAACCGCCGCCGGAGATGGTCTGATCGACATCGAGGGAGGGCAGCAGCGGAACCTGGTCCGCATGCCGACGGTGGAGGAATGAGCGCAGTTTCACGGCCGGATCACCTCACGCTGGACGGAAATGTTGAGTGGCTGTGTCTGATGCTTCGTCTATCAACTATTGTGCGCGCGTCATTACAACGGGGGCCAACCAAAAGACCGAAATGTGACCTGGCTGTCTTCCACCCGGCACGATGAGGTTCACCACCCCGTTCATATCGCCTCGAGCGCACGACCAGGAGACACCGTTGCCGAACACACTCGAAGCCGTCATCGACATCGCCGCACCGCCCGAACAGGTATGGAAGGTCGTTTCCGATCTGAAGCGGATGCCCGAGTTCAGTCCGCACACGGTGCGCATGGTCGCCATCGGAGCCCCGAAGACGGGGACCTGGACGGTGAACTGGAACCGCGACGGCAAGAAGTTCTACCCCACCACCTCGCGCATCGTGCGCTACGAACCCGGCCGGTCCTTCGCGTTCCGGATGAACGAGAACTTCACCACCTGGAGTTACACGCTGGAGCCGACCGAGACGGGCACCAGGGTGACCCAGCGTCGCGATATCCCGCGGGGCGTCTCCTGGCCGGTGCGCAAGATGGTCGACGCCGTGCTCGGCGGCGAGGCGGCGTTCGAGGCGAAATTGGTCGCCGGGATGAACGAGACCCTCGGCCGGATCAAGACGGCGATCGAAACGGGCGGGTGAGAAATTCGCACCCGCCCGCCGGTCGAATCGGTGGCTACCGCCAGTCGGGCAGCGCGACGACCTGCGCGGCGTAGGACAGGCCCGCGCCGAACGCGATCAGCAGCGCGGTATCGCCGGGCTTGGAGCGTCCCTGGCGTAACAGCGCCTCCATGGCCAGCGGAATCGAGGCGGCCGAAGTGTTGCCGGTCTCCTCGATATCGTCGGCGAGCACGCAGTTCTCCGGGAGTTTGAGCACCCGCGCCATGATGTCGATGATCCGGCCGTTGGCCTGGTGCGGGATCATGGCGTCGAGATCGTCGGTGGACAGCCCGGCCCGATCGATGGCGTCGCGGCACACCTTCTCCAGCGAATGGGCCGCCCAGCGGAATACCGCCGTGCCCTCCATCGCGAGGTAGGGGCGGACGGCGTCGAGGCCCTTCTCGTCGATCTCGCGGAAGAACTCGATCCAGTTCTTGTCCTGGCGGATCGCGTGGTGCTGGGTGCCGTCCGAACCCCAGACAGTCGGCCCGATCCCCGGTTCCTCGGACGGTCCGACGATGACCGCGCCCGCGCCGTCGGCGAAGAGGAAGGCGGTGGAGCGATCCGCCGGATTGACGGTGTCGGTCAATTTCTCCACCCCGATGACGAGCACGTTCTTCGACGTGCCTGCCCTGACCAGATCCGAGGCGAGGGCCAAGCCGTGGCAGAAGCCCGCGCAGCCGGCCATGATGTCGAAGGCCGCCGCGCCGTTCATGCCCAGTTCGGTCGCGATCTGGGGCCCGGCGGCGGGGGTGAGCTGGAGGTGGGTCGACGTCGCGACGATAACGCAGTCGACCTGGTCGACGTCGACCCCGGCCGATTCGATCGCCCCGCGCGCGGCGGCCACGCTCATGGTGTGGATCGTCTCGTCGTCCGAGGCGAACCGGCGCGTCTTGATACCCGACCTGGTCCTGATCCACTCGTCGCTGGAGTTGATCGGACCCGCCACCTCGTCGTTGGTGACAACTCGGACCGGGCGATATACGCCGAGCCCGAGGATCGCGGTGTGCTCTGCCCCCGTGGTCTGGGCGATTCGAGCAGCCATGGTGCGTCTCCTATGTACCTGGGGCGCTGCCGCCGGGTGGTTTCCCGAAGCATCCGAACTCTCCGCACCGATCGGCCCTGGATCGGTGGGCCCTGTCCGCCTGTACCGCCGCAGACATGAGGCCCCCTCATATTAGACCGGGGTCGCGGTTTCCGAAGTGCGTATTCTCACAACCGGCCGGGTATACCCTCGAAGAGCAGATCGATAGCTGATCAATAGCTCATCGGGGTGCTCCCAACTAGTGATGCGAGGTCACCATGCTCGGTCTCGGGATTATCGGCTGGATCATCATCGGCGGACTGGCCGGTTGGATCGCCAGCAAGATCATGAAGACGGATGCGCAACAGGGCATCGTCCTCAATATCGTCGTCGGCGTCATCGGCGGTTTGCTGGGTGGTCTGGTGCTGGCGCTGTTCGGAGTCGACGTGGAGAGCGCGGGCTGGTTCTTCAGCTTCTTCACCTGCCTCGCGGGGGCGGTGATCCTGCTGTACCTGGTGAAACTGTTCATGGGTCGAAAGGTCCACTGACGGGCACATGTCACCGGCTCCTTCGGCGTAAGGTGTGAACGCTTGCGCCCGACCTATCGTGGAGTGGCGCGAAACGTTCTGCACCCCGCACGAAAGAGGAGCCTGTGGCACGCCGCCCCACCCCGCCCGGCACGCCCGAAACCACCGGAGTCGGCCATGTGGTCGATCTGGTTCGGGCCGCGATCCCCCCGCTGCACCCCGCCGGGCTACCGTTCGTCGCCGCGCCCCTCGCCCTTGCGGTGGTCGGCGGCAAGCGTAAGTGGGTACGCAGGACGGGTCTGATCGCCGCCGCCGCGTGCGCGACGTTCTTCCGGCATCCGAACCGGGTGCCGCCGAACCGGGCGGGCGTCGTCGTCGCCCCGGCCGACGGCGAGATCGCGCTGGTCGACACCGCGGCACCGCCCGCCGAACTCGGCCTCGGCGATCAACCGTTGCCGCGCGTCAGCATCTTCCTGTCCGTCCTGGACGTGCACGTGCAGCGCACGCCGGTCTCCGGAACCGTGCGCACCGTGATCCACGAGCCGGGCCAGTTCCGTTCCGCCGACCTGCCCGAGGCGAGCTCGGTCAACGAGCGCAATTCGATGGTGCTGGAGACCCCGGCGGGCCAGACCGTCGTCGTCGTGCAGATCGCCGGTCTGCTCGCCCGCCGCATCGTCTGCGACGCGCGCGTCGACGATGTGCTCACCATCGGTGACACCTACGGACTGATCCGTTTCGGCTCGCGAGTCGACACGTATTTCCCGATCGGTACCGAACTACTGGTCCAGCCGGGCCAGCGCACGATCGGGGCGGAGACGGTACTCGCCGTGCTGCCCGCGGTCGGTTCATCAGCCACCGACTCATGATGGAGGCGGCTCTGCCCACCCAACCTCAGCGCAGACGCCGGAGTATCCGGCTGCTTCCCAGCGTCGTGACCGTCCTCGCGCTCGCCGCGGGGCTGTCCGCGGTGAAATTCGCGCTGGACGGCAAACTCGACATCGCGCTGGCGATGGTCGGGGCCGCCGCGGTGCTCGACACGCTCGACGGCAGGCTCGCCCGCATGCTCGACGCGACCACCAAGATGGGCGCCGAACTGGACTCCCTGTCCGACGCCATCTCCTTCGGCGTCGGACCCGCGCTCGTGCTCTACATCGCGCTGTTGCGGGAGAACAGCGCGGGCTGGATCATCGCGCTGCTGTTCGCGGTGAGCATCGTGCTGCGCCTGGCCAGGTTCAACACCCTGCTCGACGACGACACCCGCCCGGAATGGTCGCGCGAGTATTTCGTCGGTGTGCCCGCTCCGGCGGCGGCGCTGATCGCGCTGGTGCCGATCGCGCTGCTGGTGCAGTTCGACGACGGCTGGTGGGTCGGCTTCTACGCGGTATCGGCCTGGACGGTGTTCGCCGCGGCACTCGCGGTCAGCACGGTGCCGACGCTGGCCATGAAATCGGTGTCGGTGGCCCCGCAGGCGGCGGCCGGACTGCTGGTTCTGGTGGCCGTGGCCGCGGCCCTGCTGGTGACGTATCCGATTGTGCTGCTGCTGATGCTGGTCGTGCTGTATCTGGCGCACATCCCCTTCGCGTGGCATTCGCAGCGCTGGGTGGCGGCCCGTCCCGAGACCTGGCAGCACAAACCGTCCGAGCGGCGGGCCCAACGTCGCGCGCAACGCCGTCTGCCCGCGATCCCGCGTCCGGCCATTCGCCGACCGGCGATCCGCGGTGCGGCGATCCGCGGTTCGGGCAGGTTGCGGCTGCGTAGGCCGGGTGCGAAGAAACCGACGGCGGACGACGTCACGCGCTGAGTTCCGTTCCGCCGCTGTAACGGCACCGCCCCCGTCCGCGACGTTGTCGAGTACGGGGGCGGTGCGGTGCCGGAGGTACTGTCGCATCCGTTGGGCGAGCGCGGAGGAAATGACGGTGGAACCCGAAGGACTGCGCCAATTCCAGGTGCATCGCCCTCGGCTGTTCGCGTTGGCCTACCGGATGCTCGGCTCGGCGAGCGAGGCCGAGGACGCCGTTCAGGAGACCTACCTGCGCTGGGATGGCACCGACCGCAGCGTCATTCGGTCCGCCGAGGCGTGGCTCACCACCGCCGTGGTGAATCTGTGCCGCACCTGGCTGGTTTCGGCGCGGGCCAGACGCGAGGCGTACACCGGCCCGTGGCTGCCCGAACCGGTGCCGACCGCGCGCGGTGAACTCGGTCCGCTGGAGACGGTCGAAGAGCGCGAACAGGTTTCGCTCGCGCTGCTCACCGTGCTCGAGCGTCTGAGTCCGGTCGAACGCGCGGTATTCGTGTTGCGCGAGGCTTTCGGATACGCGCACCGCGAGATCGCCGACATGCTCGGTGTCACCGAGGCCAATTCCCAGCAGATCTTCCGCCGGGCCGGTCAGCGGGTCCGCGCGGAGCGAACCCGGTTCGACATTTCCGCCAACCAGTCCGTCGCACTGATCGAACGGTTTCTCAAAGCGGCGCGCAACGGCGATATCGAGGGACTCGAGCGCATGCTCGCCGCCGATGTGGTCGCGACGGCGGACGGCGGCGGCGTGGTCAACGCGGCGCGGCGGCCGGTGGTCGGCGCGAACCATGTCGCGCGTTACCTGGCCGGACTCTTCCGCTGGGAGGTTCCGGGGATGCTGGTCTCGTTGGAGGAGATCAACGGCGCGACCGCGCTCGTCGTGCGATCCGAGGGAAATGCCCTGCTCGTGGTGGGTTTCGACACCGAATCCGACCGTGTCACCGCGCTGCGACTCATCGTCAATCCGGCGAAACTGGCCTACCTGTCGCGGGTCGGCGCATCCGCCGATCGAGGTTCCAGAGAACTCGGCGACCTCTGACGAAGCTGTGACGCGGGTCATGTTCTCGACTTGTCAGGGATCGCGGCTCTATCCGGTCTGAGTGGTATCGGCTGATCGGAAGGAGCCACATCATGACCGGAGAACATCGGATCGTCGTCCTCGGCGCCGGATACGCGGGACTCGCGGCGGCGGGCCGCCTGGCGAGCAGAGCGCGCGGCGCGCGGATCACCGTCATCGACGCCCGCGCGAATTTCGTGGAGCGCGTGCGCCTGCACCAGCGCGCCGCCGGACAGGAGATTCCGCGCTGGGATATCCGGGAGGCGCTCGAACGCAAGAAGATTCACTTCGTCCGGGCGCGCGTGCGGGATATCGACCCGGACGGCGGGCTGGTGCTGCTCGACGACGCGACCGAGTCGGACGCGCCCGCGCACCCTGACGCGCTGGAATACGACACCCTCGTGTACGCGCTCGGCAGCAGGCGCGACACCGGCGTGCCGGGCGCGGCGGAATACGCGCTGTCGGTGGCGACTCCGGAGGACGCCGCCGCGCTGACGGTCGGGCGCGGCACCGTCGCGGTGGTCGGCGGCGGCGCGACGGGTATCGAGCTGGCCGCCGAACTCGCCGAATCGCACCCGGATTCGCGAGTGCTGCTGCTGAGTTCGGAGGAACCGGCCGGGTGGATGTCGGAGCGGGCGCGGCTGTACGTGCGCGGAGCTCTGGAACGCCTCGGGGTCGAGATCATATCCGGCGCGAAGGTCGCCGAGGTGCTGGCGACCGGCGTCCGGCTGGTCGACGGCACGGTCATCGACACCGAGACGACCATCTGGACAACGGGTTTCGGCGTTCCCGACCTGGCGCGGCGCGCGGGTCTTGCCGTCGATGGACACGGCCGGGTGCGCACCGACGCGACGCTGCGTTCGCTGTCGCACCCGAAGATCTACGCCGCCGGTGACAGTGCCGTCGTCGCGGGTCCGGGCGACCGGGAATTGCGGATGGCCTGCGCCACCGCTCTGCCGACCGGCAAGTACACCGCCGACGCCATCGTCACCCGGCTGCGCGGTCGGGAACCGCGCGAATTCCACTTCAGGTACGTCGCGCAATGCCTGAGCCTTGGACGAGGTGACGGCCTGATCCAGTTCCTGAAGGCCGACGACACCCCGGCACGGACGGTGCTGACCGGGCGCACGGGCGCGTGGGTGAAGGAACGGATCGTCCGCGGCGCCGGGTGGGCGGCCAAACCCTGAATCACGGTGACGCCGTGCGTCTTCGGCACTCGGCGGCGCGGAGGTCCGCGCCGATCGGTCATCGTCAACCAAGTGTTGACGGTGACCGATCGTCAACCTATGGTTGACGCATGACCTCTTTTCGGCTCGATGACCTGATCAACGGCATCAAGAAGGCCCGTCCCGACAATGTGCTCGACCAACTCTCCGACGCGGTGGTGGCCGGGAACCACCTCGGCGAACTCGCCGACCACCTCATCGGCCATTTCGTCGACCAGGCCAGGCGTTCCGGCGCGTCCTGGACCGATATCGGCGTCAGCATGGGCGTCACCAAACAGGCGGCGCAGAAGCGTTTCGTCCCCAAAGCGCCCGGTGACGCCGCCGCGATGGACCCCAACGCCGGTTTCGCCAAATTCACCCAGCGCGCCCGCCAGGTCGTCGTGGCGTCCCAGGAGATCGCGCGCGAGGCCGGTAATCCGCAGATCGCACCCGCGCACCTGGTACTCGGCCTGCTGACCGAACCCGAGGCGCTGGCGGCCAAGGCGATCCTGTCGCGTGGCGTCGCACTCGACACGGTCAGCGCCGCCGCGACCGCGGCGCTGCCTGCACCCGAGGGCGAGGTGCCCCCGATGGTGCCCTACGACGCCGAGGCCAGGAAGGTGCTCGAACTGACCTTCCGCGAGGCACTTCGCCTCGGCCACAACTACATCGGCACCGAGCACATGCTGCTCGCCCTGTTGGAACAGGAGAACGGATCCGGTCTGCTCACCGGTCTCGGCCTGGACAAGGACGTCATCGAAGCCGATCTGGTCGCGTTGCTCGCCTCGATCGTCGCCGGTCAGCAGTGACGGTGCCATCGGAATAGCGGGGCGCGGATACGCCCCGCTATTCGTCGGGCACGTTGCGGGCGAGCTCGTCGAGCCACGCGGCGGCCGAGGCGTCGCTGGGGGCGCGCCAATCTCCGCGCGGCGACAGCGAGCCGCCGGAACCGACCTTGGGGGCGTTCGGCAGGGTCGAGCGTTTGAACTGGCTGGTCTGGATGAAACGGCGCAGGAATTCGCCCAGCCAATGCTTGATGATCGGCAGGTCGTAGGCATGGCGCTGGTCGGCGGGAATCAGATCCGGCCAGGAGCCGACGGACGGATCGGACCAGGCGTGCCTGGCCAGATAGGCGATGCGGCTGGGCCGGTAGCCGAAACGCAACAGGTAGTACAGGTGGAAATCCTGCAATTCGTACGGGCCCACCGTCGCCTCGGAACTCTGGGCGGGGTCGGCCGGGTCCGCCCCCGGGATGAGTTCGGGCGAGATCTCGGTCAGCAGGATGGATTTCAGTACCTTCGCGGCCTCGGGCCCGAACTGTCCGGTCTCCGCGGCCCAGGCGATCAGATATTTGATCAGCGTCTTGGGCACCGACGCGTTGACGCTGTAGTGCGCCATGTGGTCACCGACGCCGAAAGTGCACCAGCCCAGCGCGAGTTCGCTCAGATCGCCGGTGCCGACCACGAGCGCGTGATGGTGGTTCGCCAACCGGAACAGGTGCGAGGTGCGCTCGCCGGCCTGCACGTTCTCGTAGGTGATGTCGTATTGTTCGGCGCCGTCGGCCGCCGGATGCCCCAGATCGCGCAGCATCTGGGTCGCCGACGGCCGGATGTCGATCTCGTGCGCGCTCACCCCGAGCGCCGCCATCAATTCGTGCGCGTCGGTCCGCGTGCGGGTACTCGTGCCGAAGCCCGGCATCGTGTAGGCCAGGATATTCGTGCGCGGCAACCCGAGTCGGTCCATGGTCTTCGCGGCGACGATCAACGCCTGGGTGGAATCGAGGCCGCCGGAGACGCCGATGACCACGCGTTGCGATCCCGTCGCCCGTAATCGCGTGCTCAGCCCCTCGACCTGGATGTGGTGGACCTCGGCACAACGTTCGTTGCGTGCCGCCGTCGCCGCGGGAACGTAGGGGAAACGCGGCAATTCGCGTTCCAGCGCGATCGCGCCCGCCGGGATCGGCAACTCCACGGGGATCCGTCGGATCGTGGCCAGCCGCTCCCGGTGATCGTGCACGGTATCGGCGAAACTGGTGGTGCGCAGCCGATCCGAGGCGAGCCGTTGCAGATCCAGATCCGCGATCACCACCTGGGGATGGTCGGCGAAGCGCTCGCCCTCGGCGAGCAGATCACCGTTCTCGCAGACCAGCGCCTGTCCGTCCCAGGCCATATCCGTGGTCGACTCACCGTGTCCGGCAGCCGAATACAGGTAGGCGGCGAGGTAGCGCGCGGAATGCGAGGTGCACAGGGCCCGGCGGTAGTCGGCCTTGCCGATGACGATATTGCTCGCCGACAGATTGACCAGGACCGTCGCGCCCGCCAGCGCCGCGTAACCGCTCGGCGGCAGCGGCACCCAGCCGTCCTCGCAGATCTCGAGATGGAAGACGAAACCGTCGAGATTCGTCGCTGTGAACAGTAGTTCGGCACCGAAGGGCACCCGCTGCCCGGCGACCTCGATCTGGTCGTCCCAGGCCTCGCGCGCCGCGGCGAACTGCCGTTTCTCGTAGAACTCGCGATAATTCGGCAGGTAGCTCTTGGGCGCGACACCGAGGACGACGCCCTTGCACACCGCGATCGCGCAATTGAACAGCCGCCCCTGCGACCGCACGGGCGCGCCGACGATCAGGACCGTATCGATCTCCGCGCTCGCGGCGACCACCCGATCCAGCGCCTCGGAAACCGCCGCGTCGAGCGCGTCCTGGTGGAACAGGTCGTCGGCGGTATAGCTGGACAGACCGAGTTCGGGGAAGACCGTCAGCACCGCCCCCCGTTCGGCCGCTTCTCGCGCCAGGTCGAGCGTGTGGGTCAGATTGAACGCGGGGTCGGCGACCCTGATGCGCGGCACCGCGACCGCCACCCGCGCGAATCCGTGCCGATACAGCGAGTCGAACGGCAGGTCCGCCACCGCGCCTCCTCGATTCCGAGACAAACGATCATGATCGCTTCGAAATCTACGCGCGTCCGCGTAATCCGCCGCCCCAGCTCGGCCAGGTCGCCTGCGGCTTCGGTTCGGGGACGAGGGTCGCGCGGTGCATATCGGTCACGTAGAGCGGTAGTCGATCGGCCAGCCCGGCCAGCATCGCGAGGAGTTTCCCGCCGCGCGCGGTCCGGTATTCCGGCATGGTCAACCCGACGATCTGGAGAAACGAGACGCGCCCGAACGGCGTGTCGATCGGACCGAGTTCCGGGTCGACGACGAACCCCGCGGCCCGGATCGCGGAATCGGCGAGTTCGGGGGCGAGCGGCCCGTTGGTCTTGACCGTGTGGCCCGGCGTGAACCATTCCCCGGACTGATACACGTAGTGCGCCAGATTCTGCATGAGATCCACCGGCCAGCGCGGTGCGGCGGTGTCGCGCGCGGCGCGCACGAGCCGGAAGGTGAATTCGAATCCCCAACCCGATTCCTCCGGGTCGTCCCATTCCTTCTCGTAGAGTTCGGTCATCCCGTAGCCGACGTAGTGCCAGTGCGGCACCGGATCGGTGCGCGGATACGCGCTGACCCCGTCCAGCGCGTCCGGTCCGCCGAGCGACCACGGATGTTCGGCGCGCCACCGCGTCGGCTCGGTCTCGGGGTACAGCGGGGCGAGGGCGCGCTCGATCGCGTCCCAGCCGGGTCTATCACTCACCCGGTCACCATAGGTTCGCCGCGCGTCGGCGTGCCGAGCAGGAACCCGTCCTCTACCGGCCGGGAAGCATCGTCGCTGGTGACACCGACGCTTCTGAAACATCTGTGCACTGAACCCTGGGCTCCCTCCCGCTAAGCTATAGCGATGGCGGATGACATGGACGGAGCGGATTCCGACCTAGTCGCGGGGGAGCGGCGCGTCGATCTCATGCACGCGCTGTCGTTCGTCTCCACCGAGTCCGGTCCCGACGGCGAATACATCGTGAACGGCGATCTGCCGCCCGAGGTGGCGCCGCCGTTCATTCGCGCCATCATGCGGGTGGAGGCGGAGTTGTTGCTGCACGACGCCGAGCTGGTCACGGTCGGTAACGAGGAGCCGCGCACCCCCGACGAACGCCGCACCGACGCGTTCGTCGCACTGGTCCTGCGAATCGATGATCGCTCCTAGCCGAACCCGGCGGACCTTGCACTCGGCACCGCCGAGTGCTAGAAATGGCTTTGGCACTCTCGACATGTGAGTGCCAGGGTCGGGACGGTGAGACCGGGTTCCATCGACACCCTCGGTCGTCCGTCGCGGGCACCGAACCTGGCCAGCGTAAATGGGGCGATCCGACAAGCGGTCGTCCTGTGTGTCAGCCCCATTACATGTGGAGGATCTCAACGCAATGGCCAAGACAATTGCGTACGACGAAGAGGCCCGTCGCGGTCTCGAGCGGGGTCTGAACGCCCTCGCCGACGCTGTCAAGGTGACGCTGGGCCCCAAGGGTCGCAACGTTGTCCTGGAGAAGAAGTGGGGCGCCCCCACGATCACCAACGATGGTGTTTCCATCGCCAAGGAGATCGACCTGGAGGACCCGTACGAGAAGATCGGCGCCGAGCTGGTCAAGGAAGTCGCCAAGAAGACGGACGACGTCGCGGGCGACGGCACCACCACCGCCACCGTTCTCGCCCAGGCCCTGGTGCGTGAAGGTCTGCGCAACGTCGCGGCCGGCGCGAACCCGCTGGGTCTGAAGCGCGGCATCGAGAAGGCCGTCGAGGCCGTCACCGCCAAGCTGCTCGACACCGCCAAGGAGGTCGAGACCAAGGAGCAGATCGCCGCTACCGCCGGTATCTCGGCAGGCGACCCGTCCATCGGCGAGCTCATCGCCGAGGCCATGGACAAGGTCGGCAAAGAAGGCGTCATCACCGTCGAGGAGAGCAACACCTTCGGGCTGCAGCTCGAGCTCACCGAGGGCATGCGCTTCGACAAGGGCTACATCTCGGGTTACTTCGTGACCGACCCGGAGCGTCAGGAAGCGATCCTCGAGGATCCGTACATCCTGCTCGTCGGCTCGAAGGTCTCGACCGTCAAGGACCTGCTGCCGCTGCTGGAGAAGGTCATCCAGGCCGGCAAGCCGCTGCTGATCATCGCCGAGGACGTCGAGGGCGAAGCCCTGTCGACCCTGGTCGTGAACAAGATCCGCGGCACCTTCAAGTCCGTCGCCGTCAAGGCGCCCGGCTTCGGTGACCGTCGCAAGGCCCAGCTCGCCGATATCGCCATCCTCACCGGTGGCGAGGTCATCAGCGAAGAGGTCGGCCTCTCCCTGGAGACCGCCGGCGTCGAGCTGCTGGGCCAGGCGCGCAAGGTCGTCGTGACCAAGGACGAGACCACCATCGTCGAGGGCGCGGGCGATCCCGAGGGCATCCAGGGCCGCGTGGCCCAGATCCGCACCGAGATCGAGAACTCGGATTCGGACTACGACCGTGAGAAGCTGCAGGAGCGTCTGGCCAAGCTGGCCGGCGGTGTCGCGGTGATCAAGGCCGGAGCCGCGACCGAGGTCGAGCTCAAGGAGCGCAAGCACCGCATCGAGGACGCCGTTCGCAACGCGAAGGCCGCCGTCGAAGAGGGCATCGTCGCCGGTGGCGGCGTGGCCCTGCTGCAGTCGGCTCCCGCGCTGGATGATCTGAAGCTCACCGGCGACGAGGCCACCGGTGCCAACATCGTGCGTGTCGCGCTGTCGGCCCCGCTGAAGCAGATCGCCTTCAACGCCGGTCTCGAGCCGGGCGTCGTCGCGGAGAAGGTCTCCAACCTTCCCGCGGGCCACGGCCTGAACGCCGACTCGGGCGTGTACGAGGATCTGCTGGCCGCCGGCGTTGCCGACCCGGTCAAGGTCACCCGTTCCGCGCTCCAGAACGCCGCGTCCATCGCCGCGCTGTTCCTCACCACCGAGGCCGTCGTGGCCGACAAGCCGGAGAAGTCCGCCGCTCCCGCGGGCGACCCGACCGGTGGCATGGGCGGCATGGACTTCTGAGTCCATAGGCGCTGCAACACTTTACGAAACCGGAAGCCGGTCCACCCCTCGGGTGGGCCGGCTTCCGGCGTAACGAATCGGTTCGGGAATGCCGATCCGGTGCTACCTACCGGGTTGATCGCTTCCGAACTCGGTACGATTCTGCTCGGCGTCGTATCCGGGCGTCGGAGCATCCTGGCAACATCCCCCGACCGGCGAAAAGAGGCCGCACGCCCATGCTCGAGCAAATCCGTACCGACGGTTACGCGCGCGTGCGGTTGAATTCGCGCGAAACAAACCAACTGGCACGGTTGTATAGCGAAGCGAATCACTTCTTCGCGGCGAGCTACGAGAGCAAATTACGGCACCGCACCGACCGGCTGACCAACGGTTACCGGCCACCCGGCGCGGCCTACAACAACGGTGACCCGGTCAACGAAGCCGATGTCAACGACTCCTTCCTGTACTGGAATTCCGAGTTCGGAGCGCGAATTCCGAACCACGGCGATATCCCCGAATTCCTCACGGCGCTCGAGCGATATCGCAGCGGCCCCATCGTCCGGGTGATGAGAACTCTGCTGGACGAACTCGCCGAATACTACGAGTACCCGAAGAAATTGCCATTCCAAGAGGCCTCGGTGCTTCAGGTCAATTCGTTCGGCGAACTCAGTTCCAGGGAGCTGTTGCAGACCCCGCACGAGGACGGTGTCCTCGCGACCGTCATCTGGACAAGCGCGCCGGGACTGGAAGCGGTCGGTGCCGACACACCCGTCCCGCTGATCACCGCCCACGACGAGGTGCTCGTGATGCCGGGCGGCATCATGAGCGTCATGACCGGCGGGGAAATCCTTCCGCTGTATCACCAGGCGCGCAATCACGCGCAGGCAAGCGTCGATCGCAAGTCGATCATGTATTTCAGCTGCCCGGATATCGACAAAGGTGATATCCAGCCCTATATCGTCACCGACACCAACCGCGGAGTCGACATCCGCGACGCCATCCGTAGCGCCACCGACGCCTTCGGTCTGGCAGCGGACTTCGTCTACGACCACTGACCGGTCATCGGGTCTGCGGATTCCGGGTGTTGTCGCGAAGGTCTCCGACCTACCCTGCGAGCGTGGCCTGAACGCAGATCCGGTGAATTCTCATGGCGAGCCGGTGCGGCATCCCGGAAACACCGGCGTGGCTCGTGTCACGAGGTTGGTGACGTGGTCTCTCGAATTCAGCGGTAGTTGTTCGCCGGTTGCTCCCGCAGATGCTGGGTGGCCTGACCGATCCAGGTGGCGAAGATATCGGTGAAGAGTTGCGCGGTGGCGGGGCGGAGATCGAGGTGGGTCGGCGTGCGGAGTTCGAGGTAGCGTCCGTCGCCGGTGATGTCGTACCACTGTGCGGCCTGGTGGCGGTTGTGTCTGGCGTGGAAATCGCCGAGTCGGAGAATAGCTTGACCGCCGCCGTCGGTGGGACGTGCGGTGCGGCGGCGGAAGCGTTCGCGGGGACTGCTCTGCGAATTGTCGAGCAGATATCCCGGCGGGGGTTTGAGGTCGTCGTGATGGAAGGATTCGGGGCCCTGCGCTCCCGGAGCGCAGCCGGGCAGGGATCCGGTGAGGGCGGCGGGAAGTTGTTCCGGCCGTAGCAGTTGGGCGGTGATGTCGCCGTATTCGTTGCGGATCGCCTCTTGGCGCAGGACAGCGGCGTAGTCGGCCGTGCGGGCGCCGACGACGCGGAATTGTCGCTGGGCCCCGCCGCCGACCTTGTGATCGGCTGTGCTGCCGATGATCTCGACACGCATCTCGCATTTGGCGACCGTTTGCATCAGCAGATCGATATGCCTGCGCTCGTCCGCGCTGTAGCTCGCGCGGACCGCCCATCGGTGGTTCTCGAGTTCCTCGATGGTGGGAAACCGGCTGCGATAACGCAGCGGCGCGGGCATACGGTCATTTCCTTCGTTGAACCAATTGGCGCCGAAGGTATCCGGATCCCAGGTCCAGGCCATGCGGGTGTAATCCATTCCAGTCGAGTCTGATCGCGTGTGTTCGCCGAGGAGACGGGCCTATCCGCCGATGACTCCGCCGGGCGGCAGCACGCGCGGCTGCACGCCGAGCAGTTCGGTCTCACGGTCCTGGATCAGATAGTCCGGGATCTTGTGCTCGTCGTCGTCATCGCCTTTGCCACCACGGTTACCCATGCCGCCCATACCCGGCGTGCCGTTGCGCCCGCTGCTGGTGCCGGTCGATTTGCCGCTGCTCCCACCACTTCCGCCGCTGGTCCCCTTGGATGTCGGGGTACCGGTAACCGATCTGCCCGCACCGGGGGAGGTGCCGGACGGGCTGCCCGAACCGGGGCTGCCCGAGCCCGGCGTGCCCGTTCTCGGGGTACCGGTGGGGCTGTTGGTCTTCGGGACGTTGGTGGTGGGGACGTTGGTGGCCGCCGGGTTCGTCCCGGCCGGGTTCGTTCCCGTCGGTGTGCCCGTCGTCGGGGTACCGGTCGTCGGGCTGCCCGTTGACGGGCTGTTACCGCTGGACTGCGGATTCGTCGACGGATCGTTGGAATTCGGGTTCGCGGCAGCGGGGGTCGTGCCGGTCGGGGTACCGGTCGTGGGGCTGCCAGTGGTCGGGCTGCCGGTCGACGAGGGGGTGTTGCCGGGGTCGTTCTTGCTCTGATCGCCCGACGGATTCGTCGGATCCTTCGGTGTCGGCAGTACCGGAATGCTCTGATCGGCCCGGGCGATCGGGGCTATGTACTGCTGTTGGACGACATCGCGGGCCTTGCCTTCGGCGTCGGCTTCGGGGTTGCCGTCGAACCAGTCACCTGGGTTCCACCAACTCTGCGGATCGTCGGAGTAGGGTTCGAGATTTTTTTTGGTGTTGAGTACTGCGGTGACCGCCTCATCGACGCGGGTACTGAGTTCCTTCAACGCTGGCGTGAGGTTCAACGCGTCGGTAGCGTAATCGGAAATCGCTTGCCGTGCCGTGGCTGCTGCGGTGCCATTCCAGGCCGATTCGCTGGAGCGTTTGATGCGGGCGGCGAAGATCTGCACGCTGTACTCCCAGCCCTCGGCGATCTTGGCGTAGTCCGCCTTCGACTCGGCGGCGGGGTCGGTGACCAAGGGATCGAACGTGTTCTTGAGCACGATGTGGGATTGGCTCGAAGCGTTGTCCGTGGCGCTTTGCGCGGCGATTTTCGACTTCTCGTATTCGAAGGTCATTTCTGCCCCTGGAAACCTTGCGGGAGGGTGGCCATCAGCTCGTTGTAGCGGGCGGCGAAGTCGGTATCGGCCTGCTGATATCGCTGCGCGATCTCTTTATGCAGTTGCTGGATACTGTCGATGATTTCCCAGTGCTGCTGCAAGATGGCGTGGACGTCGTTACCGTCAGCGGAGCCTTTGGCTTTGGATCGGAATGTGCCGACCAGGATCTTGGCGGATCTGATCCATGCCGCGCCCTCGCCCAGACCCCAAGTCTCACGCTCCGAGATGACCTCGGCCATGCGCTGGAGTTGCCTGATTTCGTCTTTCATTGCCTGGCAGTCCCGGTCGATGTAGACGAACTCGTCAGCATTGACAAAGACGTTATTGCTGAATGACATCGACAACTGGCCTGACTTGGCCGTATCGATCAAGGCTTGCATCGGCTTCTCGGCCATATTTGAGTCCCTCCCCATTTTTCGTTGAGCGACGAACGCTCACGCCCCAGCCGGAATCAACGGCACGACTTTTCCTGCCAGGGTTTGCCCGATCGTGCACGCGTCCAAATGGCGCGTCTTCGGCGACGTCGCCGGAGGGTTGCCGATCTTGAACTCGAGGCTGCCGCCCTGCATCTGAGCGTTCAGGGTGCACGTCGTCTTGTCGGTCTGGTCCTGGGCTTGATTGGTGATCAGAACGGAGCGATTGTTGATGCTGATCTCACGTTCCCCTGGGAAATTCTTGTCGCGCACCATTGCCAGGGTCAGGTTCGTGGCGCTGATGGTAGCTGTGTAGCCGTCGGAGACTACCCACGCACAGCCACGCCATTTGATTTTGCCTCGTGTCGTTTCGTCTCTACTGGTGGGGCCGTCGTTCCGGTGCAGCCCTTCGGAGTCCAGCACAGATTTGGGAATGTCGGTGCAAGGTTTGAACCCGCTGGGTACATCCTCGGCGATCGAATGCTCTGCCGCTGACGTGCTCACAGGGTCAGCCGTACCGTCACCCGTCGTCCCGCACCCCGCCACCGCCAGCACCGCCGCCAATAGCGTCGCGCCAGTCACCGCTCGCATGGCCACCCCCACCTTCATGTAGGCCTCGATCGTTTCGGCGACTATATCCGACCCCGGTACCGGCGGTCGACGTTGATCAACTCCACCATCGACGCAGATGCTCTGGTCGAACGTCAACACACACGCCCGTTTCGCGGCGGCGTCGATCGAGGTTCCGAGTTTCGCGAACGGTCGACGTGACGCTCTCGACAGCGGCGGTTCAGCGTCCGGAAGCGACGATCACGCTTCGTCCAGACTGAATGCGCGGGCGTAGATTTCGTCGATGACGGTGTTTTTCGACAGGTTGTAATCACCCGGCGATCCGGCCGTACTCGCGGCGAGGGCCTATTTGACGGTCTGGTGCCGATCGCGATCCTCGGATGGTTCCGAGAAGCCGGTCACGAAAGATCATGTGACGGAGGTGTTCCGCGGCGTTCGGGCTGAACACGCGCAGCTTGACGGCGGGTACCTCGCGGGTGAGCATGCGGTGTCCGTGCCAGTGCGGTTCCGCAGGACGAGCCGGTATCCGGCCGTTCGAGGTCGGGCACGTAGGCGTATTCGTCGCCGGAATCGGCCACGGTGAGGTCGATATCGATGATCGGTTTGGCGGTGATGCCCGGAACAGAGGTGCTGCCGATGTGTTCGATGGTGACCACTCGGTCCGCCAGTGCGCGGCGAATCGTCTGGACTTGTTCGTCGAACAGTTCCGGCCAGCGCGGGTCGTAGGGCGCGAGGACGATGGGTTGCGGCGTCGGCGGACTTCCGTCGACCCAGGCGGCTCGCAGCTGCTCCGGGGTACTTCGCAGCCGTCGGGTGATCTCCGGCGGGTAGCGCATCGCGTACCTCCTGCTCGAGGGAAACGGTCGGTTCAGCCCTGCAGGACGAAGGCGACGAGGAATCCGGCGGCGGTGGCCATGCCGACCCACCAGCCGCCCTCGCGGTAGGCCTCCGGCATGAGGGAGTCGGCGAGTACGGCGATGGTCGCGCCGCCGGCGAAGGCCTGAACGGTGCTGATCTGGGTGTCGGAGAGATTGTCGGACAGCGCGTTCCCGAGGACGGTCACGAATATCAGGATGAGTCCGGTCGTGGCCCAGAGTGCGAAGGAGCGGCGGTGGGACAAGCCGTGGTTGTCGCGCATCAGGGCGGCCCCGCCGATGGCCTCGGGAACATTGCCGACCGCGACGGCGACCACGAGCACGAGTCCGCCGCCGGTGCTGAGGGAGACGCCGAGCGCGGTGTTCTCGGGGATGCCGTCCAGGATCGTGCCGAGCATCAATGCCCAGCCGATGGCGGCGGGGCCGAGTCGGGTTTCGATGAGGTGGTTGGCGACGACGTAGACACCCGCGCCGAGGAACAGCGCCAGACCGGCGACGAGTGCTCCGGTGCGGTGGAACGCGGGTTCGAACAGTTCCGAGGAGACGGCGGCGATCATGGTGCCCGCGCCGAATGCCATCAATGTCGCGAGCAGCTGTTTCGGCAGTGTCCAGCGCAATCCGACGGCGGCTCCCACGATGAGCGGGGCGGCCGTCGCCGATCCGTAGAGCAGCGCTTTCAGCATGCGCCACACATTAGGTGCTCATCCGTGCCCGCGGACGGATGCCGGATGCGGTGGGAAGGAGATCAGTCGAACGGCGTGACCCGCAGACGTTCCGCGAGTTCGTTGAAGATGTAGAAATTCGGGATCGCCGCCACCGGAACCAGCGAATGCCAGCGACCGTCGACCTTGATCCTGACCAGTCCGCTGCGCGCGTCGATCAGCTGGATCTGTTCCCAGGGGAAGGTCTGTCCCTGGAAGCTCAGGGCGTCCAGGTGCAGCGCGATATCGCCGAAGTGGACCGTCTCGCCCGCGTCGATGGCGGTGACCGAGGCGGGGAGTTGGGTGCCGGTGACGGCCGACTGGATCGTCCTGCCCCATTCCTGTCCGTCGGCGAACAGGACATCGTCGAAGACCGTGCGCGCGCCGCCCGGTCCGGTCATCTCCAGCGAATACTCCGTCGGGGTTCCGCTCTGGAAGGTGATCACCTTCTGACGCACTTCCGCACTGTCCCACCGGAATCCCTGGACCTGCTCGCCGGTCCGATAAACGGTCATACCGAAATCGAATAGGTCCAGGCGGGCCGCCCGATTACGGCGATTGTGGTTCCCGCGCCACAGTGCCAGCGCGCCGGGGATCAGCGCGACCAAGGCGGTGGCGATTCCGCCCGCGATCGCGCCGACGGTGACGCAGATGACGCCGAGCACGCCGAATCCGCCTGCCACGATGCCGAATCCGCGCAGCACGGGATCGCTCGCGGCGGGCGCGGCCAGAAATGTCTGACGGTGCGCACCGAGTCTCAAATATTCCGACATCAGGTGGACCAGCTGTGTCGGCGGGACCGTGCGTCGTTCTCCGGTCTCGCCCACGTCGTGCTCCGTCAAGTTCGGAGTGGCCAATAGTCCCTCCACAAGGCGGCTTTCAATCCGCGCGAAGCGTATGCCACCGGACGGCTGGTCGCTACCGCAGCACCCGGATTTCCTCCCGCGCGGACTTCGCTCGATTCGACGACGGCGGGGGAGAACGTTCGTCGCCGAGGCCGGTTCGGCGTGGTGGGTAACGTATTGTCGCTGGTCCGTGCGGTGCGCGTGCTCTGAGGCGAGTCCGGACGACGTTGCGAACCGCCGTGATTCCGGCGAAAGGCCGGTTATCGCGCGCGCGTGAAATTCGTCTGCGAGTCGCCGCGTGGACGAACGGGGCGCGACGGAGCGGGAGGCGGCAACGCTCCCGCGATCGATCGCCCGTGAAATTCTCCCGCCGACGCCGACGCCGACGCTCGCCGGTGTGCCGGTATGGGAAGGCTCCACGCGAGATGTGTCTCTGTCCTCGACTGTCGACTCGCCGGTGGTGGCGCCCGATCAGCGCGACGTTGCGGTCAGCGGGCCCGTCGTACCCGGAGCCGTCGTCTCGGCCTGTCGGCGGTGTCGCTCGGGGACGACCTGCGCGTTTCTCCTCGACGCGAGGATTATCTCCACGCTGGTCGAAACCCTTGTCCTATCGCGCTGCGCCGACATAACTTTCGGCCACGCGGCCGATCAGGTGTGGACGCGGCGGGGTTCGAGTCGGTGGTACGGAAGGGTTCGTGGGTGCGCAACGTCGAGCGGGTGGTTTTCGTATGGTGACGAAACGGTACGACCTCACGCCGACCACGCAGGCGCTGCCGTATCCGCCGAGCACGGTCTTCGACACGGACGGCAATTTCCTCGTCGTCGGCTGGATACCGGCCTCCGCGCCCGACGGTTCGGTGCGCAGCGACTGGGGGCGCGCCGTCGTCGGGGCCGACAGCCCGCTTCCCGAATTCGGGGAGATCTCGCCGTATCGGGTGGTGCGTGAACTGCCGGAGCGGCTTTCCGACGACGACGGCGCGCTGGTGCTGCACACCCTGCCGGTTCCGCTGCCCGCCGACAACTATCCGGTGGTCCTCGCGCCCGACGCCGCACCCGTCCCGCCGACGCGGCCGAGCTATCCGCTGCACAGCGTCCCGGTTCCGCATCTGCGCGCCCAGGACGGCTGGAAGATCACCGAGCCGATCACGCTCGCCGCGTGGCTCGCAGCCCGAGGCCGCCTCGACGTCTCGGTGTCCGACGACCAGCGGCGCGGCGAATTCCGTTTCGAATTCGACGGTTTGATCCCGAATTCGCTGTACACGGTGATGGCGTGGCGGGCCTGGGACCGCGATCCGGACGCGCCGAGCCGACCCGGACCGCTCGGCGTGCCGAACACCTTCGTCACCGATACCGACGGCGTCGCCGCCTATCGAGCCGAACTGCCGAATCCGTTCCCGGATCCGGCGCTGCCCGACTCGAACCGCGTGGTCGGTGTGGTCGTGCTCTGGCACAGCTATCAGCGCAGCTACGGTGGCGCGGTCGGACAACTCGGCTTCGGTGGCGATGTCCATGCCCAGCTCACCGTGCCGACACCGGTGTTCGACGAGTTCCGCACGCGCCCGTAGTCGGTCGGTGGCACGGTGTCCGAACGGCGGTACGGTCCCGACCGGTGGCGTGGTGTTCGTCCGGCGGGCGTGATGTCCGGCTGGTGGCGCGGTGTCGAACGGCGGTGGGGTGGTCCACCGGTGGCGCGACTCGACCGCGGGCCGTCCGGAGTCACCGGGCCGCCGACGCGGTCGCCACTGGGTAGCCTGCCTGCATGATGCATCTACCCGCCATCGGTTTCGCACTGGTAGCGGCGCTGTGCGTGGCGATGAGCGCGGTTTCCCGGCAGCGTGAGGCCGCGCGGCTGCCCGAGGGGCAGTTGGGTCGGTTCGGGGTGATCGGCAGTCTGGTGCGGCGGCCGAACTGGTGGCTGGGCACGGCGGTGGGTGCGGGCGGGTACGTCTTCCAGGCGCTGGCGCTCGGGCGCGGTTCTGTGCTGCTCGTGCAATCGCTGCTGGTGACCTCGCTGCTGTTCGCGCTGCCGTTGGCCGCCGCGTTCGCCGGGCGCTCGGTGCGGCGCGCGGAGTGGGTATGGGCGGGGGCGCTCGTCTTCTCGATCGTGGTCTTCGTGGTGGTCGGCGATCCCAGGCAGGGCAAACAGCATGTCGCCCCGTCGCATTGGGCGGTCACCGCGGCGATCGGGGTACCGCTGCTGCTGATCTGTCTGTTCGCGGCGCGCGGCGGTTCCGGCCACCGCAGGGCGCTGTTGCTCGGGTTGGCCTCGGGAACGATGTTCGCGGTGGCGGCGGTGCTGACCAAGAGCACGGTGGCGCTGATCGGTGACGGCGCGGCCGAACTGCTCACCTCGCCGGTTCCGTACGTCCTGGTGGTGGTGGGCCTGACGGCTGTCACCTTGCAGCAGAACGCCTATCACGCGGGCGACCTCCAGGCCTCGCTACCCGCCGCGACGGTGGCCGAGCCGGTGCTCGCGGCGACCCTCGGGGTACTGCTGCTCGACGAATACCTGGATATCGATCGCGACCACCTCGTCGCGTTGGTGATCGCGCTCGCGACCATGGTGGCGGCGACGCTCGCCCTGGCGCGCTCGGCCGCGGCGGACCCGGGCCCGGCCGAGGCGCTGCCCGCCACGTGACCTGCCGGTACTCGTGAACCGGTCGCGCCGAGTGGGACGCGCGCATCCGCGGTGACAGCGCGGCGGGACGCGGTGGCGCGTCCGGCGGAGTCCGCCTGCGAATTTTCCGCGCCCAACCACCGTAGGGTGGACAATGGTGCGATTTCGGCTACCAGTTGGTGAATTCCATAGGCGCAGCAACGATCCTGGTGATGATGCAGTGCAAGGCCACTTTTATCAGTATATTTCGGTCCCGATTCGGTCAGATTCCCTCACCGGCGTCTGATCGGCAATCCGATAGGCAACTTTCGGCAAACATTGCGGCGGTTCGGCGTCGAAGCGAAGGCGCCGATACATGACGAGGGCATCGCGCGCTTCGGTATTGTCTGCCTCAATGTCACAGGATGCGAATACGGGACGAATGTATGCCGGGCAACCCGTAGAGGACCGGCAACGTCAGCGGCGTGCGCGTTTTCTGGAATCGGGCCTCACGGTCTTCGCACGCGACGGCTACGCCAACAGTTCGGTGGGCGCCATCTGTAAGGACGCCGGGCTCTCCTCGCGCCAGTTCTACGAGGAGTTCACCGGGCGCGAATCACTCCTACTCGAACTGTACGAACAGATCGACAAGGAATCGCGCGAGGCGGTCACCGTCGCGTTGGAGAAGAAGGCCGACGCGACGTCGCTCGAACTCATCGACGCCGCGGTGCGGGCCTATGTCACATCCATCGGAGCCGATCCGCGTAAAGCGCGGGTCGCCCTCGTCGAAGTGGTCGGCGCCGGACCCAAGGTGGAGAAGTTCCGGCTGGAACTGCGAAGAGTCTGGGGTTCGTTGCTGGCCAGTGCCGCCGAGGACGCGGCGATGCACGGCGAGATCCCCACCGGCGATTACGAGATGCGGGTGCTCGCGGTGATCGGCGCGGTCAACTACGTCGTCGACTCGTGGAGCGGTTCGGATCCGCGCCCGCCGTTGGACGAGATGATCTCGGTGCTCAGCCGGGTGATCATGGGTGCGGTCGGCGCCTGATCGGATCGGCGCGCGGTAGCGTGGCGCCGCATGGAGACTGTTCCGATCCAGGTGCCGGACGGCAGCACCATCCCGGTGCGGTTACTGCCCGCCGGGGGTGCGCACCGTCATCCGGTGACGCCGGACGCGCCACGGCCGGTGGTCGTCGTCGTGCCCGGCCTCGGTGTTCCCGGCGCGTACTACGAGACCTTCGGCCGTCATCTCGCCAACCGTGGTTTCGACGTCGCGATCGGGGAATTGCGCGGTAACGGCGACAGCAGGCCGAAGCCGAATCCGTCCAGCGCCTACGGGTACCACGAACTGGTCTCGGTCGATTTCCCGGCGATATTCGAGGTGGTGCGCGGCCGGTTCCCGTCGAGCACCCCGTACCTGCTCGGACACAGCATGGGCGGTCAACTGGCCGTCATGTACGCCTCGCGGATCCGAGGCAGACTCGGCGGGCTCGTGCTCATTGCCTCGGGGACACCGTATTACCGCGGCTACCCCGGTGTCTTCGGGCCGGGCATGCTCGTGGGCACCACGGCGGCCGCGCTGACGGCCAACCTCGCGGGTTTCTGGCCGGGCGACCGAATCACGGTGGGCGGCTTCGGTCCCCAGTCCAAGGTGCTGATCTCGGATTGGGCGCGGCTGGCCCGCACCGGCCGCTTCGTCCCGGTCGGCGCGGATATGGACTACGAGGAGCGAATCGCGCGCCTGAAACTGCCCGTCCTGTCCATCACCATGACCGGTGACGAACTGACACCGCCGCGCTCGGCCGAACACCTGCTGGCGAAACTGCCGAACGCGGAGATCAGCACCTGGCACCAGCCGCAGCGGCTCGGCCACAACGGCTGGATACCCGACCCGGATTCCACCGTCGACCGGATCGAGAAATGGTTGCGCGACCGCTGAGCGCGGCGGCCGCGCAGCCCGTTCAGTCGCGTTCGTTCAGTTGCTGGGTGAAGAATTCGTAGATCAGGCCCGCCTGGAAAGCGGACTGCTTGTTGTCCGCCGCGCCGCCGTGGCCGCCCTCGATATTCTCGTGGTACCAGACGGTATGACCCAGTTCCTCCAGCAGCGCGGTCATCTTGCGGGCATGGCCGGGATGCACGCGATCGTCGCGGGTGGAGGTGGTGATCAGGATCGGCGGGTACTTCGCGTCGCCGCGAACGTTCTGGTACGGCGAGTATTCGGCGATGTACTTCCATTCCTCCGGCTTGTCGGGATCGCCGTATTCGGCCACCCACGACGCCCCCGCGAGCAGCAGGTGGTAGCGCTTCATGTCCAACAGCGGCACCTGGCAGACGATCGCGCCGAAAAGGTGTGGATAGCGGGTCAGCATGACACCCATGAGCAGTCCGCCGTTACTGCCGCCGACCGCGCCGAGTTGCTCGGGGGTGGTGATACCTCGGGTGACCAGATCCGCGGCGATCGAGGAGAAATCCTCGTACACCTTGTGCCGGTCGGCCTTCTGCACGGAGGTGTGCCACTGCGGGCCGTATTCGCCGCCACCGCGGATATTGGTCGTCACCCAGGTGCCGCCGCGTTCGAGCCAGCCCATACCCGACGCGCCGCTGTAGGCGGGCGTGCGCGAGACTTCGAAGCCGCCGTAGCCGGACATGATCGTCGGGCCCGGCGTGCCGCGCAGATGCCGGTGCCGGATCACGAAGTACGGCACCATCGTTCCGTCGTCCGAGCGGGCGAAGAACTGCTCGGTCTCGATCCCGGACGCGTCGAAGAAACCTGGTTCTTGTTTGAGCAGCCGGGTGTCGCCACCGACGGCACTGGAGAGCAGGGTCGCCGGATTGGTGAATCCGCTGGTGGTGAGCATGAATTCGTCGCCGCTCTCCAGCGGGTCGAGGTTCATCACGCTGGTTGTCGCCATCGGCGGGGTGTCGGCCAGCGGCTCGCGCAGCCACCCGTCGGCGGAAGGGGTGACCACATAGAGTTTGGTCTGCACATCCTCGAGGGTGATGAGCATCAGATGATTCTCGGTCCAGCCGTAGCCGTGCAGTGAGGTATGCGCGTCCGGGGTGAAGACGATATCGAAATCCCTTTCACCGGAAAGGAATCGCTCGAAATCCGTGGCGAGCAGCGCGCCCGCTGGATATGTCCGGTCGGCGATCTCCCACGGCGATTTCAACCGGATCAGCAGCCAGTCCTTGTACCAGGATTCGCTCGCGTCGGTCGGGATGTCGAGCAGGCGCAACGTGCCGTCCTCCTCGACGAGGTAGACCTCCTCGTTGAAGAAATCGGTGGCGCGCCCGACGTAGTGCCGCTCGTAACCCGGGGTCCTGTCGTATCCGGCCGACACCGCGACGTCACCCGGATCGCCCTCGAAAATCGTTTCCGCCGAATCCAATTCGGTGCCGCGACGCCAGCGCTTCGCGATCCTGGGGTACCCGGAGTCGGTCAACGATCCCGGTCCGAAATCGGTGCCGACATACACCGAATCGATATCGATCCAGCGCAGTTCCGATTTGGCCTCCGGTAGTTCGAAACCGCCGTCGGCCTTGTCGATGAACGCGAGCCGTTCCATATCGAATTCCCGGACCACCTTGGCGTCGGCCCCGCCCCGCGACAGGCTGATGAGTGCGCGCGACTGCTCGGGCCGCAGCACCGCCGCGCCGCCCCACACCCAATTCTCCGACTCGGCCTCCGCGAGCGCGTCCACGTCGATGAGGACATCCCACCGAGGTGACTGCTTCGCGTACTCCTCGAAGGAGGTGCGCCGCCACAGACCGCGCGGATGGTCGGCGTCGCGCCAGAAGTTGTAGAGCCAGCGGCCGCGCCGGGCCGGGTACGCGATCTTGGTATCGGTGTCGAGCATGTCGAGGATCCGGCGTTCCAGATCGCTGAACCGGTCCGATCCGGCGAACTGCGTCACCACCACCTCGTTGTGCGCGCGTGCCCAGTCGAGGGCGCGCTCGTCGGTCACCTGTTCCAGCCAGAGGTACGGGTCGGTCGCATTCGGCTCTGTCATGTCGACATTCTGGCCGAGAGTCGACAGGAACGCGGTGCCGGTGCTCCGTAGGATCGGATTTCCGATCCGATCGAACAGGAGCCGACCGTGCCTGCATTCCTGTGGGAACAGCATTGCTGCCTGCCGATGTCGCTCTCGGCACGGATCGCCGATCTCGCGCGTTATCCGGCGGGTTCGTATCTGTCGGTGAATGTGGGATACGCCCCGCAAACGACCGCCGACGCGTTGTCGATGGTGCGCCTTTTCCGCGCGGAAGCGCTCGTCGACGACCGTTTCCGGCTGGTGCGCCGCCATTCCGATATCGCCGAATCCACCGGTGCGTTGGCGCTGGCATTCGACCTGGAGGATTCCGGGCCGCTGGGCGGAAATCTCGACAATGTGGCGATGTTCTACGAACTCGGCGTGCGCTCGCTCGCCGCCACCTACAACCACGCCAACGCGGCGGGATGCGGCTGCCTCGACACCGACGACACCGGGCTGACCGGCTACGGCCGCGACCTGGTCCGCACCCTCAACGACATCGGCATGTTCGTCGACGGATCGCACTGTTCGCGGCACAGCGGCCTGGATATGGCCGAACTCACCACCGTGCCGATGATCTACAGCCATTCGAATTTCGCCGCGTTGTGGCCGCATCCCCGCAATATCACCGACGAACAGGCGCTGGCCTGCGCGCGGACCGGCGGTGTGATCGGGATCAACGGCGTCGGGATATTTCTCGGCCACAACGCCGAATCCGACCGGGCGGCCCGGGTCGCGGCGATGGCCCGGCATATCGAATACGGCGCGGACCTGGTGGGAATCGACCATATCGGGGTCGGGTCGGACTACTCGTTCGACGCCGACGATTTCAATGCCGAGATCAGGGCGAACCCGCAGAATTTCTCCGAGGACTACACCCGGTTCGGCCCGCTGCAATGGGTGCCGCCGGAGGATCTGCTCGGCACCGGCGGCGTGCCCGGCCTGGACGAACTGCTGGCCGAACGCGGATTCGACGCGGCCGACCGGGCGAAGGTCTTCGGCGGGAATTTCTCCCGGGCGGCCGCGCGGGTGTGGCGCGACTGAGCGGTACGCGCCGCGCGTGCTCACCATTGCGGGGGCACGCTCGGTGAAGTTCACGTGGCGGAGTTAGGCTCGTTGTCGTGACTTCCCACTACGATGTCGTCGTTCTCGGTGCTGGTCCCGGCGGTTACGTCGCTGCGATCCGCGCCGCTCAACTCGGCCTGCGAACAGCGATTGTCGAGCAGAAATACTGGGGCGGTGTGTGCCTGAACGTGGGCTGCATCCCGTCGAAGGCGCTGCTCCGCAACGCCGAGCTGGCCCATATCTTCACCAAGGAGGCCAAGACCTTCGGTATCTCCGGTGAGGCGAGTTTCGACTTCGGCGTCGCGTTCGACCGCAGCCGCAAGGTCGCGGACGGCCGCGTCAAGGGCGTCCACTTCCTGATGAAGAAGAACAAGATCGAGGAGTTCGACGGGAAGGGCACCTTCACCGACGCGAACACGATCTCGGTCGAGCTCAGCAAGGGCGGCACCGAGACCCTCACGTTCGACAACGTGATCATCGCGACCGGCACCGTCACCAAACTGCTGCCCGGCACCTCGCTCAGCGCCAACGTGGTGACCTACGAGGAGCAGATCCTCACCCGCGACCTGCCCGGCTCGATCCTCATCGTCGGCGCGGGCGCGATCGGCATGGAATTCGCCTACGTCCTGAAGAACTACGGCGTCGACGTGCGCATCGTGGAATTCCTCGACCGGGCGCTGCCGAACGAGGACGTCGATGTCTCCAAGGAGATCACCAAGCAGTACAAGAAGCTCGGTGTCACCATCACCACCGGTGCGGCCGTGCAGTCGATCGATGACGACGGCTCGAAGGTCACCGTCGCGATCAAGGACAACAAGTCCGGCAATGTCGAGACCGTCACCGTCGACAAGGTGTTGCAGGCCGTCGGCTTCGCGCCGCGGGTCGAGGGCTACGGCCTGGAGAACACCGGCGTCGCGCTGACCGACCGCGGCGCCATCGCGATCGACGACAATATGCGCACCAACGTGGGCAATATCTACGCGATCGGTGACGTCACCGCGAAACTCCAGCTCGCGCACGTCGCGGAGGCCCAGGGTGTCGTCGCCGCCGAAACCATCGCGGGCGCTCCCACCGTCACCCTCGGCGACTACCGGATGATGCCGCGCGCCACGTTCTGTCAGCCGCAGGTCGCCAGCTTCGGGCTCACCGAAGCGCAGGCCCGCGACGAGGGCTACGACGTGAACGTCGCGACGTTCCCGTTCACCGCCAACGGCAAGGCGCACGGCCTCGGCGACCCGACCGGTTTCGTCAAGCTGATCTCCGACAACAAGTACGGCGAACTGCTCGGCGGGCACCTCATCGGCCCGGACGTCTCCGAGCTGCTGCCCGAGCTGACCCTGGCCCAGAAATGGGATCTCACCGTCAACGAGCTGACCCGCAACGTGCACACCCACCCGACGCTGAGCGAAGCCCTCCAGGAGGCGATCCACGGCCTCGCCGGGCACATGATCAACTTCTGATCGCGGCTCCGTCCGAACGGCGGTATCCGGTCCATCGACCGGGTGCCGCCGTTCGTCGTTCCCGTCGGCCGTCCGCCGTCGGACTGCTAGACACGAGGGATGTTTCGAAAGCGGCTGATGATCGGCGTCGCGCTCGCGCTCGTCGTCCTGGTGGCGACGGCGTTCGGCGGCTATTCGCTGATGAATTCGCGCACCTGGCAGGTGGCGGGCAGGCTGGTCGATCGGGTCGACACGACCGAGAAAGTGGTGGCGCTGACCCTCGACGACGGCCCGTCCGCGAAAACCCCCGAGGTGCTGAAAGCGCTGTCGGATGCCGGAATTCCAGCCACGTTCTATCTCAACGGCCGCGATCTGGCCGCGCGTCCCGAAGCGGGCCGCGCCATCGCCGAGGCGGGCCACGAGATCGGCAACCACACCTACAACCACCGCCGGATGGTCTTCGTCTCGGCCGACACCGTCCGCGCCGAAATCGAGGACACCGACGCGGAGATCGCGAGAACCGGCTACCCGGGCCCGGTCACCTTCCGTCCGCCGTACGGCAAGAAACTGTGGGGCCTGCCGAGATATCTGTCCGACCACGATCGGACGACGGTGATGTGGGATGTGGAGCCGGATTCCGGCAAGGAGGCGAGCACCGAGGAGATCGTCGCCGAAACCGTCGCGAACGTCCGACCCGGTTCGATCATCCTGTTGCACGTCATGTACGAATCCGGCACAGCCGCCCTGGCCGCTGTTCCCCGGATCGTCGCCGAACTCCGGTCGGCGGGTTATCGGTTCGTCACGGTGTCGGATCTGTTGACGCGCTGAGCGTGAGGGCCCGTCACCGAGAGTTGCGTGACCGTAGCCGGATCCGCTCGGGCGCCGGTGATCTCCGGCGATCCGGTCACCGCGACCACGGGCGGTTCCGGAATGTCCACTCGGCCGCCGGAATCGCGTTTAAGGTCGGTTCGTAGCGGGTAAAGCATGTCTGATCAGTGTCGTTGTCGCGTCGCCGACATTTCCTTCACTCCCTTCTCGTCGCTGAAAAGCCGTGCGGCAGGGGGCTGTCCGGCCCGCTGAGCAGCGGAAACCGGACGCGCGAATATCGGGCCGCATGGATTTACGGACAGTAGCCATCCGTCTGCTCGACCGTGCCGAATACGGAGTGGTTGTGCCTTTCGGCACGAAATCCACTGCCCGCGGCGCGATCGGCCGTACGCGACGCGCGGGCGCACTCAGGACGTCCGGACCGTCGTTCGGGCGACACATCGAATTCCAGGAAAGAGGACGAAGAATGGGTCTGCTCAGTGGTCTGCTGGATCTGGTCGGCAACGTCGTGTCCAGCCTCGCGGGTGTGATCACCGGCCTCGGCGGCGCGCTGTTCTGATCTTCGCGCTTCGCGGAGAACGTACCCGCGATCCGAACTGATGCGTGCCCGCCTCGATCCGTCCGCGTGATGGTGACCGAGGCGGGCATCGCGGTGAAAGGAATCGACAATGCTGTTGAGCGTGGTGGGTCAGATCGTCGGCACCGTACTGGATCTCGTGATCGGACTTCTCGTTCCGTAGCGCGCGTCCGTCCCGGCTGTCTGTCGTTCGGCGGATCTCGCATCCGCGCCTCTCGTGAATGCCGCCTCTCGTGAATGCCGCCTCTCGTGAATGCCGCCTCTCGTGAATGCCGTTGCTCGTGCACGCCGTCGAACTCGGAGGTCCGGATGAAGTCCGCCCCTTGGCCGGTGACGCGGTCCGCGCGCGCCTTCGTTCTCGCGGTGACCGTGACGATCGGGGTCGGATATCCCGCGACAGCGGCCGGTGACGACGGTGTCGCGACGGTGTCGGGGCCCGACTGTCCCGGGTTCTTCGTTCTCGGCGTGCAGGGGACCGGCCAGTCGTCGCCGGACTCGCCCGTCGCCGTGGATTCCGGTCTGCTGGCCACGGTGCTGGCGCCGCTCGCGCGGTTGGGCGACGGCCGCGTGGCCGGACGGGCCTACGTTCCGTACTCGGCCGGATTCGGCGGCGCGTTCCCCGGTACGTCGGCGACCTATTCCGATTCGGCGAACGAAGGGCTGCGGCAGCTGCGGGTGATGGCCGAATCCGTCGTCGACCGCTGCCCCAGGTCCCAGCTCGGATTGATCGGCTATTCGCAAGGCGCGCATGTGGTTTCGATGTTCGCGAGCGAAGTCGGCCGAGGCGCGAGCGCGGTGCCCGCCGACCGTGTCGCCGCGGTCGCGCTACTGGCCGACCCGACCCGCGCTCCCGGAGCCGCGATACTGCCCGGTCTGCCGGACGGCGGTCACCCCGAGCCCGCGCCGGGAACGACCGGCGCGGAACTGAATACCCTTCCCGCCTTCTCCCAGCGGTCGGTGGCCGGCGGCGGCATCGGACCCGTGCGCGATATAGCCCAGGATTTCGGCGGCCTCACGGGCCGGGTGGCATCCCTGTGCCTGCCGGGAGATCTCGCCTGCGACGCGCCTCCGGGCGCCCCGCTGCTGCACATGATCGTCGACATACTCGGACAGGCCGAACTCCTGCCGTCGGATCCGGTCGCCGCGCTGACCTCGATCTCGGACGCGCTCGCGGGCACCGTCGCCAGAGCGGCGACCGCCGTCGTGAACCACGACCTGCGCGGCTATTCGCTCGGGACGCTGTCACTGACACCCGAGGCTCCGCTCAGCGTCCGGCTGGCCGAAGCCGCCGACCCCCGTGCCGACGACGATGCCCAAGCTCGGCAGGCATTACTGAAACTGGGTACCAGCGCGCTCAACACCCTGGTCGCGATCATCGGCGTCGCCTTCACCCCGTCCGAGGTCGCCGATATCGCCACGGCGCCCGATCCGCTCACCGGTCTGGAACGCGCCACCACCGCACTGGTCGCCGCCGCCCGTCGTCCGTTGCCGCGCCGCACGGCCTTCAACCTGATCGCCAAAACCTTCAACGCGCTCGGCCACCTGAGCGTCGACAACGCCGAGTTGCTCGATCCCCTCACCTGGCTGCGGTACACGGACACGGTCCGTCGCCACGGGGAATACTCGATCGCGAGCTATGCCGCCGACGGGCAGTCGGCCACCGGACTCGTCCTGGACTGGTTCACCGCCGTCGCGGAGGATCTCGCCGTCAATCGCGTTCCGGAGACCTCGCCGTCCGAAACGCCCTCGCCCACCGTCGTTTCGCCGACCGCCGTTTCGTCCGCTCCGGCGATCGCGTCGGCATCGGGGGTTTCCCCGCCGCCGGTGGCCGAGACGGTGATCGCCGCCGATCCGCGACTTCGTTCCTCGTTCGTCACCGCGCCGACCCGCACCACGACCACCATCTCGCTGCTCGGACTCCTGCTGGTGCTGAGCGTCGCCGCGCTTGTCACACGCCGAATCCGGGTCGGGACCTCGCCGAACCGCCAGGGGATTTCTCGGCGGCCCGACGCTCGAGAACGCGAAGGGTGAGGCTCAGAACATGCCGTATGCATTGGCCGGGGTGAGCCGGGCCAAAACCCGGCGGTCCTCGACCATGGCCCTGCGATAGTCGGGCCAGTCGGGATGTTCGCCGGAAGCCGCACGGTAGTAGGCGACCAGTTCGTCGACGGCGGGGTCATCGGGTGATTCGGCGACCGGGGTGAGTTCCACGGTGCCCTCCACGACGGCGTAGGCGAAGAAATCCTCGCGGGTGACGTGGATCGCCGCCCACGGGTCGCGGCGCAGATTGTGGTACTTGGCGCGGTCGGCGGTGATGGATATGCGGATGATGCCGTCGTCGCCGACGATGTGCAGCACATTGGAGAGCTGTGGGCGACCGTTGCGGCGGACGGTGGTCAGCACCGAGCGGTTGGTGGCGCCTGCGAAATCGAGGGCGGTCGAGAGTTCCATACTCTGTGCAACCGCGCACCACCGAGCCGCCTTCCCGCGCCCGCGTACGCCCGGTCAGTCGCGGTGGTAGGACGCCTGAGCCTGGTGAATCGTGGGCATATTCGCCTCGATCAGGTGGATCAGCGTCTCCAGGTGTTCGGCGACCTGGGCGCCGAGTTCGGTCAGGGTGTACTCGACCTTCGGCGGAATGGTCTCGTGCACTTCGCGGTGCACCATGCCGTCGCGTTCCAGGGCCTGGAGGGTCTGGGAGAGCATCCGTTCGCTTACGCCGTCCACCCGTCGGCGCAGTGCGCTGAATCGGATGGGGCCCGCGCGCAGCGCGACAAGGGCGAGGGTGCCCCAGCGCCCGGCCACATTCTGCAATACCGGCCGTGACGTGCAGTTCTTGACGAAGACGTCGGCCTCCAGCGTGGGGTCGACGCTCTCGGCCGCCGCACCGAACTGGGAGTCCATGCCTCGATGTTAACCGACTTGACCTAGGGGATTACAGGATGCATAGTGCTTACTAATAGTTAGTACTTGCCGGTTTGACATCAGTGGAGGTAACGATGACCATCGCCGTGACCGGAGCCAGTGGACACCTGGGACGACTCGTCGTGGAGGCGCTGCTGCGCGACGGTGTGACCCCCGTGGCGATCGTGCGCGATCCGGACAAGATCGCCGATCTCGCCGAGCGAGGCGTCGATGTGCGCAGGGCCGACTACGGCGATCCTCGCGCGCTGGACCAGGCCCTGACCGGCGTCGACAGACTGCTGCTGATCTCGGGCAACGAATTCGGCGCGCGGGTCGACCAGCACACCAATGTCATTCGCGCCGCCGAACGCGCGGGCGTCCGATTGCTCGCCTACACCAGCATTCCGAAGGCCGACGACAATCCGCTGATCCTGGCGCAGGAGCATCGGGGGACCGAGGCGGTCCTGGCCGAATCGACCGTCCCGCACACACTTCTGCGCAACGGCTGGTACTGGGAGAACTACGTCGGCGGACTCGCGCACACGGTCGAGACCGGTGTGCTGCACGGCGCGGCGGGCACCGGCCGAGTCGCGGCGGCTTCGCGCGCCGACTACGCGGAGGCGGCGGCCCGGGTACTCACCACCGACGGCCACGCGGGCGCGGTATACGAACTCGGTGGCGACGAACCGCTCACCTACGACGAACTGGCCCAGGTGATTTCGCGGGTGTCCGGACAGCCGGTGCGCTACGAGAACCTGTCGACGGCCGACTACGCGACCGCGTTGAGCGCCGCGGGCCTGCCAGGCCAGTACGCCGAGGTGCTCGCCGACGCCGACGCCGGAGTCGCCGCCGGATTACTCGATGTGGACCCGGGCGACCTGCGCAAACTCATCGGCCGGTCCTCGACACCCGCCGCTGAGGTGTTCCGCGCGGCACTCGCCTGACCGTTCCGCGGGTCATCGGGACGGGGTCGACCCGCCTCGTCCGAAATCCAGCGGTACGGCAGGTCGGCGACGATCCGGCGGAGGTGTACGCGATCCGCCGGATCGAGGTAGCGGCGTGACCTACACCCCGTCGCGCTGGATACGCAGCGCGGTGATGGTGGATGCCAGCCCTTCGTACTGATTGGCGAGCAAGACGATTTCGATGAGTCTGCGCTCGTCGTAGTGGGCGGCGAGTTCGGACCACGCGGCGTCGTCGATATCGCGGGTGGCGACGATCCGGTCGACGGCGGTGAGCAGAGCGCGGTGCGCGGGTGACCATTCCGGTGCGTCGGGGCCGGTCCGCAACCGTTCCAGGATGTCGCGGGTGACCCCGGCGCGCCTGCCCAGGCGGATGTGATGATCGGTCTCGTAATCGCATTCGCGCAGGTGGGCCACCCGCAGGATGACGAGTTCGGATTCGTGTCGGGTCAACCGCCCGCCCGGCATGAGTTTGCCCGAGTAGTGCAGCCAGCCGCGGAAGAGGCCGCCGGTGCGGCCGAGGGTGCTGAACAGGTGTGCGTCGGCGGTGCCCGCGGCACGGGAAAGCACCTGCCAGACAACCCAGTTGATCGGTCCGAGTTCGCGGAGCCGTCCGGGCGAGATACGTGGTTGCGACGTCGAAACCATGCGAGCGCCTTCCCGTCCTGCGCGGCCGATGCCGCGCGAATAGAGATTCGGGTCCGGCGATACCGCCGGACCGGGCTGTCTGTGAGCGTAGCGAACCGGCCTTTTCGATCTTCCGGTGGTTTTCGGGCGGCCGGGGATGCATCATCAGTAGCGGTTCGGTTCACCGCGCTCCCACAGACGGCTCCGTGCCGTGGTCCGGATCAGGTGGGCAGGGGAACGCGATGCTGGTGAAGGTCAGGCAGGGAGCCGAGCTCTCCGGCGCCGAAAAGGAATTCGTCGACTGCCTCAGATCGTTCCCCATCACCTGCCTCGCGGCCGTCGACCTGCACGTCGGTGAGAACGGCACCCGCAGGATCGATGCGGTGTTGTTCACACCGCGCGGCATCACGGTGGTCGCGGTCAAGGGCTTCCAGCGTCGCCAGGGCGGCATCTTCACCGTCGCCGACGGTGCGTGGAAGATCAGCGAGGCGCCGATCGAACTGGACGACCCGAGCAGCACCGGACCGTCCGACCAGCTCGAACAGGCCGTCTACGCCGTACGCAAGAAACTGGAGCGCGCGCTGCTCGATCCGGGGCACGTCTGCGGTGTCGTGGCACTCGTTCCACCGCGCGGTGTGGTGGTCCGTCCCGCGCGCACGAACCTGCGCCCCGGACTCGACGTGGTCGTCGCGAATGTGCCCGACGCCACCGAACTGCGGATCTACATCGAAGGTTTCTCGGCGGCGGCGCGCGATTGGACCGCCGACCGGGTGGGCGCGGCGGTCCGTGCGCTCGGCATGGAGAACGGGCCGTCGCGCGCGGAACTCATCGTCGACGGTTTCGCCGCCAACGCGCCGTCCGTCCGCGCTACCGCACTGCCGCACACTCGGCCGCCCAAACCCAGGCCCGCGCCCAGACGGTCGAGCGCACCGCAGTCGGTGGGCGCCTGGGTGGTCGTCGCCGTCGCGGTGGTGGGCGTGCTCGTGGTATTGGGCGTGGTGGTGAGCGCGTGGCTGCACGACACCGAGGGGCCGGAATCGGCGGTCGAGCAGACCTCGACGGTCGAGCCGAGCCCCCCGGCGCGTACCCCGAGGAATTGCATGCCGTTCCAGGCCGATTGCTGACCGGTTCCGGCCGGACACGATCGGGCGGGTCCGCACGAGACGACACCGGATGCGCCGCCCGTGCGTTCAGTCCCGCATGGCCTGACCGAGTTTGGTCAGCCGCATCGCCTGCTGGGCCCGCGCGAGCACGTGGGTCCGTGACGAGTCGATATGCGCGATGAGTGTGCGCAACGCGGTGCTCGGATCGCCCGAGAGCAACTGCTCGGCGACGGAGATGTGCTCGGCCGCCATGATCGCGATGCGTTCGGGCGTCGGCAGATCGAGGGTGCGCAGCGGTCGCACCCGGACGTAGACCGCGGTCAGAGCCTCGGCGAGTGCGGTATTGCCCGCCGCGGACAGCAGGGTGAGATGGAACTGCTCGTCGGCGGCGACCAGCGCGGGCCCCGGTTCCGGTGGGTCGTCGCGCAATTCACGCCACCGCTCGAGTTCGGCGCGCACCGAGGTGAGATCGTGTGCCGGGGAATTCGGCTCGGCGGTCGCGATCGCCGAAGCGGAAGATCCGCTCACGGTATCGAGTACCCGTTGAATTCCCCGTTGCTCCAACACGATTCGCAACTCGTACAGATTGTCGAGTTCTTCCAGACGTGGACGGTACGGGTAGAGGCCGTCGGCGTGGCGCTCGACGAGACCGTCGGCCTGCAACCTGGCCAGCGCCTCGCGCACCGGAGTGCGCGAGACACCGTAGGTTTCGGCCAGACGTTCTTCGCCGAGCCGTTCGGTCGCGACGATCGCTCCCACGGCGAGATCGTGACGTAGCGAGTGATACACCCGCTCGCTCAACGGAACCCGCCCCCTGCGAGGCATGGCGGCCCTGCTCAGATCGCCATCGCCGAGCGCACGTCGGTCTCCGCGCCCGCGCCGCCCGCACCGGTGGAGGTCACCCGTCCGGATTGCAGCACGTAGTAACTCTGCGCCGCCTGAAGGGCGAAGCCGATGTGCTGTTCGACGAGCAGCACGCTCAGACCGCCGCGCTGAGTGAGATCGATGATGGTGTGCTCGATCTCGGCCACCACCGACGGCTGGATGCCCTCGGTCGGCTCGTCGAGGATGAGCAGTTTCGGTTCGGTGATCAGCGCCCGCGCGATCGCCAACTGCTGGCGCTGACCACCGGAGAGCAAACCGGCCTTGCGGGTGAGCAATTCGCGCAGCGCGGGGAACAGATCCAACGATTCGGCGATCAATTCCTTGCCGCGTTTACGCCCGTCCGCCACCACCTGCAAATTCTCGGCTGTGGTCAGCTGTGGAAAACTCTGCTGCCCCTGCGGCACGTAGGCGATTCCGCGTTTGACCCGTTTCGACGGCGGCATCTTGGTGATGACCTCACCGTCGAATTTGATCTGCCCGGATTTGGTGCCGATCAGGCCGACGGCGGTGCGCAGCAATGTGGTCTTGCCCGCGCCGTTGTGGCCCATGACGGCGACCACGCTGTCGTCGGGGACTGTCACCGTGACACCGTGGATCACCTCGGTGCGGCCGTATCCGGAGTGGATATCGATGAGTTCAAGCATCAGCTGCCTCCTTGCTCTGCACGGTCGACTCGTCCTCGAGGTCGGTGCCGATGGCCGCCGCGGTGCCGAGGTAGACCTCCTGCACCTTGGGATCGGCCTGCACCTGTTCGACGGTGCCCTCGCTGAGTACTTTGCCGCCCGCCAGCACCGTGACCGACGTCGCGAACGCGCGCATGAAATCCATATCGTGTTCGACCACGACGACCACCCGCTCACCGCCGATGCGGCGCAACAGATTCCCGGTCTCCTCGCGTTCCTCGGCGCTCATACCCGCCACCGGTTCGTCGAGCAGCAGCACCGAGGCGTTCTGCACCAGCAGCATGCCGATCTCCAGCCACTGCTTCTGCCCGTGCGCGAGTACACCCGCGGGTTTGTCGCGCAACGCGCCGAGGCCGGTGATCTCGAGCGCCTCGTCGATCCCCGGCAGCACCGATCGGCGGCGACGCAGCATGGTCAGCGCCGAACGCTTCGCGCCCGCGGCGATGTCGAGGTTCTGTAACACCGAGAGCTGCTCGAAGACGCTCGCGGTCTGGAAGGTCCGCCCGACGCCGAGCCTGGCGATCTGGTGGACCTTCTTCCCGACCAGTTGCGAACCGGATTTCGTGGCCGAACCGGTCGCCGGGACCAGGCCGGTGATCGCGTCGATCAGCGTGGTCTTTCCCGCGCCGTTGGGTCCGATCAGGAATCGCAGGTCGCCCTGCAACACCGTGATGTCGACATCGGTGACGGCCTTGAAACCGTCGAAACTGACCGAGAGACCGCGAATCTCGAGATATTCGCTGTCCATGCCCGCGTTTCCGCCGGGCTTGGGTTCGTGGGTTGTCGTTGTCATCGCGATTCCACTTTCTCCTCGGCGGCCTTCGCGTCGTCGGTGCCGGATTCCGGCTCCGGTTGCACCGCTGGTTCCTCCGCTTTCGGTTCGGACTCTTCGGCTTTCGCGGACTTCTCCGGTTCGACCGCCTTGCCGAACCTGGCGTCGTAGGCGCCCTTGAGCATCGGCCACACTCCGGCCAGACCCGCCGGGATGAAGCCGACGACCACGATGAACAGCACACCCTGGAGGTAGGTCCAGCCCGAGGGGAACTGTTCGGAGAACGCGGTCTGCGCCCACGCCACGCCGATCGCGCCGAGCACCGGGCCCAGCAGCGTGGTCCGGCCGCCGATGGCGACGCCGATCAGGAAGGCGATCGACGGCACGACACCGATATCGGCGGGGGAGATGATGCCGACGATCGGGGTGAACAGCGCGCCCGCGATACCCGCGAAGAACGCGGCGACCACGTAGGCGACGATCTTGACATTGGCCGGGTCGTAGCCGAGGAAACGTACTCGTTCCTCCTGGTCACGCACCGCGACGAGCAGTTCGCCGTAGCGGCTGCGCATCAGCTGACGCACCAGAGCCACCACCACGAGCAGCGTGGCCGCGGCGATGAAGAACAGCATCTTGCGGTTGGCCGGATCCGACAGCTTGAAGCCGAAGAACGCCCGGAAATCCGACAGCCCGGTGAAACCACCGATGGCCTGCTGACCGGTGAGCAGAATCGCGAGCGCCGCCGCCAACGCCTGACTCAGGATGGCGAAATACGCGCCCTTGACCCTGCGCTTGAACACGCCGTACCCGAGCACCGCCGCGACCAGCGCGGGCAGCAACAGGATGCCGAGGATCGCGACCGGACCGGACGCGAAAGGCTGCCAGAACGTCGGCAATTCGCGGATACCGGAGATCTCCATGAACTCCGGCACATCGTTGCCGAGACGCGTGGCATCCGCCATCTGCAGATGCATGGCCATGATGTAGGCGCCGATACCGAAGAACACACCCTGTCCGAGGGTGAGCATTCCGCCTCTGCCCCAAGCCAATCCGATGCCGGCGGCCACGATCGCGAAACAGAGGAATTTGGCGAGCAGATTGAGTCGGAAATCGCTGAGCAGCGCGGGCGCCACCGCGAACAACAGGATCGCGGCGATCGCGAAACCACCCAGCGTGGTCAGCGAAGAGTGCTCACGCATCCGAGTGCCGAGTGTGGTCATACCAAGCTCCTGGTCCGAACGGTGAACAGGCCCTGCGGCCGGACCTGCAGGAAGATGACGATCACCACGAAGACGATGACCTTCGCGATCGATGCGGTCGTCGAGTACTCGATGAAGGAATTGAGCAGGCCGAGCGCGAACGCCGCGATCACGGTGCCCTTGATCTGTCCGAGGCCGCCGATGACGACCACGAGGAACGCGTCGATCAGGTAACTCTGACCGATGGTCGGGCTCGTCGAACCGATCAACGTCAGCGCGACACCGGCGACGCCCGCAAGACCCGAACCGATGAAGAAGGTGCTGATATCGGTGAAACGGCTGGAGACACCGCTGGTTTCGGCCAGCCCGCGGTTCTGCACGACCGCCCGGATGCGGCGACCCAGCGGCGTGGTCTTGAGAGCGATGGCCAAGACGATCACCGCCGCCACCGCGAGTACGAGAATGAAGATCCTGGTCTTCGGCACGACGGCGCCCAGGATCGTGACACCGCCACTGAGGAATTCGGGGACGAGCACGTTCTTGGCGGGAGCGCCGAAGATATCGCGCGCCGCCTGCTGCAACACCAGACCGACACCGAAGGTGACGAGCAAGGTGTCCAGCGGACGGTCGTACATCCAGCGGATCAGACCCATCTCCAGCGCCGCCCCCAACGCGCCACCGACCAGGAACCCGATCAGCAGGGAGACCAGCAGGGAAACACCCGCTGACGAGAACACCTTCTGCACAACGTAAGTCGTGTAACAGCCGGCCATGATGAATTCGCCGTGCGCCATATTGATGACGCCCATCTGACCGAAGGTCAACGACAGGCCGAGCGCGGCGAGCAGAAGAATCGATCCGAGGCTCAAACCAGTGAAGAGCTGACCGATCACGACGTCCATGTGGACTCCTGTAATTTGGCGGCCCGGGGGCCGCGGGTTCGCGGCCCCCTTTGTCTCGCGTCCGAGCGGTCGAGACTCGCGACTTCGTCGCATTGCTTCGACCGCTCGGACGCGAGACGGGCCGCGAACGGCGCTCGTCGGGCTCGCGCGTCGTGGGTGCGAAAGTGGGGACGGGGCCGTTCTTGCTGGGAACCGTGTCCGTCGTGGGTACGCGTTCGTGGGTGCGTCGTGTGACGGGGTTTTGCGATGCGTGGAGGACGGGGAACGGTCTGGTCGTGGTGCAGACCAGACCGTTCGGGCCGTGAACTCCTATTTCCTACTTGAGGTTCTTCGCCCACTCGTAGGACTTCAGGTACGGGTCCGGCTGGATGGGCTTGCCGGAATCCCAGACCGTGTAGATGAGGCCGTCGGGGCGGATCTCACCGATGCGGGCGGTCTTGGTGATGTGGTGGTTGGAGCCGTCGATAGTGACTTTGCCCTCGGGGGCATCGAAACTGACACCGTCGGCGGCGGCCTGGATATCCGCCACGGCGAAGGAGTTCGCCTTCTCGACGGTGTTCTTCCACAGGTAGACCGAGGCGTAGGCGGCCTCCATCGGGTCCGACGTGGGCTTGTCGGCGCCGAAAGCGGCCTTGTAGGCGTCGACGAATGCCTTGTTCTGCGGGGAGTCGACGGTCTGGTAGTAGTTCCACGCGGTCAGCTGGCCCGCGATGTTCTGGGCGCCGATGCCGGCGACCTCTTCTTCTGCGATGGACACCGAGACAACCGGCATGTCAGCGGCTTTGAGGCCCGCGTTGGTGTACTCGCGGAAGAACGCGACGTTGGAGTCGCCGTTCAGGGTGTTGAACACCGCGCCCGCCTTCGCGGTGCGCACCTTGTTCACGATGGTGGAGAAGTCGGTCGAACCGAGCGGGGTGTAGTCCTCGCCCTTGATCTCGATACCGTTGGCCGCGGCGTACGCCTTGATCTCGCGGTTGGCGGTCTGCGGGAAGACGTAGTCCGAACCCACCAGGTAGAGGGAGGTGATTCCCTTCTGCTTCAGGTAGTCCAGCGCCGGGATGATCTGCTGGTTGGTGGTGGCGCCGGTGTAGAAGATGTTCTTGCTGTCTTCCAGGCCCTCGTACTGCACGGGGTAGTAGAGCAGCGAGTTCAGGCTCTCGAACTTGGGCTTCATGGCCTTACGGCTCGAGGAGGTCCAACCGCCGAAGACCGCCGCAACGCAGTCGGAGCTGATCAGTTTCTCGGCCTTCTCGGCGAAGGTCTTCGGGTCCGAGGCGCCGTCCTCCAGCACCACGTCGATCTTCTTGCCGAGAACCCCACCGGCGGCGTTGATCTGGTCGACCGCGAGTTTGGTCGAGTTGGCGACGGTCACCTCGGAGATCGCCATCGTGCCCGAAAGCGAGTGCAGCGAACCGACTTTGATCGTGGGCTTCGACGTGTCGACGCAGGACGCGGCGGTGGAACCTTCGGTCGAGGCGTCGTCCTTGGCGCCACAGGCGGTCAGCAAAAGACCGGCGAGCGCGAGCGCCGTCGGCACGACCAAGACCTTGGTCATACGTGCTCGGCGCGGCGATGTGGCGCCGAACGGCGACCGCGTGGCCGACACGGAGCTGTGCCGATTATCGGCAGGGGAATCTGGCATGGGTCGGGACCCTTCTCCTCATCAGGTGTTCGGCGACGTCGGGGGTTACGTCGCACCGAATACGTCCGCCCTTCCGCATCGGCCCTAGCTGTAGACCGGTGTGTATACAACGTCTGTATTCGTGGTGGGAACGGTAGACGCGAGTTGTTGCGCCGGAATATCCCGAGGTGACGACTCGATTGCCGATGTTTCGACGACGTGAACGTTTTCGGTGACCAGCGAATGAACCTTTGTGAGGCACCCGCTCATCTACGGTCGGGAGCCGCAGTTCCCTACGGTTGCGTAGCCGGATCGGGATGCGGCAGGCTGTGGACTCGTACAGCGCCAGGAGTCGGATGCGGGGTCGTGTGATCCCGCCTGTCGTGAGTCGAGGAGGCCGCGGTGGGGCATTACAGGGCGAATGTGCGAGATATCGAGTTCAACCTGTTCGAGGTGTTGCAGCTGGACAAGCTCCTCGATACCGGCGCCTACGGCGATCTGGACTCCGATACCGTGCGCGAGATCCTGGCCGAGGTGCGGCGATTGTCCGAAGGGCCGATCGCCGAGTCGTTCGCCGCCGCCGACCGCGACCCCATCACCTACGATCCGGCTACCTTTTCGATCTCGGTACCCGAACCGTTGCGCAAGACCATCCTGACCGTCAACGAGGCGGATTGGAGCAGACTCGGTCTGCCCGAGGGCATGGGCGGCACCCCTGCTCCCGCCGCGATCGTCTGGGCGGTTCAGGAGATGCTCACCTGCGCCAATCCCTCCGCCAGCTTCTTCAACCTCGGCCCCGTTCTGGGCTCGGTGCTCTACAACGTCGGCACCGAGGAGCAGCGGCACTGGGCGCGGACCGGCTACGAACGCGGCTGGCAGGGCACCATGGTGCTGACCGAACCCGACGCGGGCTCCGACGTGGGCGCGGGTCGCGCCAAGGCGATCGCCCAGGAGGACGGCTCCTGGCATATCGAGGGTGTCAAACGGTTCATCTCCGGAGCCGACGTGGGCGACGTCGCCGAGAACGTCTTCCATCTCGTGCTGGCCAGGCCCGAGGGCGCGGGCCCCGGCACCAAGGGATTGTCGCTGTTCTACGTGCCGAAGTATCTGTTCGATTTCGAGACACTCGAACTCGGCGAACGCAACGGCGTCTTCGTGACCGGGCTCGAACACAAGATGGGCCTGAAATCCTCGCCGACCTGCGAACTCACCTTCGGCGGCACCGACGTCCCCGCGAAGGGCTGGCTGGTCGGCGGTGTGCACAACGGCATCGCGCAGATGTTCCAGGTGATCGAGAACGCGCGCATGGTCGTCGGCATCAAATCCACCGGAACGCTGTCCACCGGATATCTCAACGCGCTCGACTACGCCACGCAGCGGGTGCAGGGCGCTGATCTGACCCAGATGTCGGACAAGGCCGCGCCGCGCGTCACCATCACCAACCACCCCGATGTGCGGCGATCCCTCGCCATGCAGAAGGCATACGCGGAAGGTCTGCGCGCGGTCTATCTCTACACCGCCGCCCACCAGAACGTCGATGTGGCGCAATTGGTTTCGGGTGCCGACGCGGATCTGGCGCATCGCGTCGACGATCTGCTGCTGCCGATCGTCAAAGGCGTCGGTTCCGAGCGGGCCTACCAGTTCCTCACCGAATCCCTGCAAACCCTTGGTGGTTCGGGATATCTACAGGACTACCCGATCGAGCAGTACATCCGCGACGCAAAAATCGACTCCCTCTACGAGGGCACCACCGCCATCCAGGCCCAGGACTTCTTCTTCCGCAAGATCATTCGCGACCAGGGCGTCGCGCTGGCCCACGTCAGCGGCAGGATCACCGCGTTCCTCGAAGCCGCGACCGGACGTTTCGAGGCCGAACGCGCCCTGCTCGCCACCGCGCTCGCCGACGTCGGCGCCATGGCCGCCACCCTCACCGGCTACGCCATGGCGGGACAACAGGATCCGCCCGAGCTGTACAAGGTCGGTCTCGGTTCGGTGCGCTTCCTGATGGCCGTCGGCGACCTCCTCATCGGCTGGCGCCTACTCGAACAAGCCGAGATCGCCGCCTCCGCCCTCGCCGCCGACGCCACGGCGAAGGACCGCCCCTTCTATGAGGGAAAGGTCGCCGTCGCGAGCTTCTTCGCGAAGAACGTCCTCCCGCAATTGACCGCGACCCGCAATATCCTCGCCGCGATCGACAACGACATCATGAATATGGACGAATCCGCGTTCTGAGTATCGACCGCGAAAGGTATTGCGGCTGAATCGGATCGATCCGGTGGGGCGCGGCGACAGCATCGCTCGGGATGGCCGGTCGACATAGCAATACCTTGACCGGGGCTGTGACTCGTTCATCGCTCGGCCGTACGGACGCGGTCCGATATCAGTATGTCCTCTCTCACTCCGCCAGTAATTTGAGGACAACAGGGCGGGAGAGCGTTCCGTTGACCTGTCTGGCGAGCTGGTTGGCGCTGGTGCCTTCGGCGTGGGCGGAGCGCAGGGCGGCGCCGAGTTCGGCGCGGGCCAGGTCGGCGGCAGCTTGGGCGTCGCGTAGGCGCTGGGCGGCGTTGTCGACGGCGGTGGCGGCGGGGGCGGGTTGCGCTGCCGGGGTCTCGGTCGATGATGGAT